>CAXICH010000018.1:0-17509 GCA_964022245.1 uncultured Alphaproteobacteria bacterium | reverse complement strand
ACGCCTGGGGCAACAAGCACGTCTATGGCGACTGTGACTCGGGCATCGACATGGTGCACCAGACCTGCGGCCATTCGCTGGACCCGCGCATCGCCTGCCATCACTGCAGCGAGATCGTCAAACCGCGAGAGATTGCCCTGACCCGGGCGGAGAACCGGCCGACCGTCGGCGACGTCATGCCACGCGAGGATGCGGCCTAGGCCTGAAACCGGTCTGCATGACGGTTAATCAGGGGCACGACGATGTCCTCTTCGTCCTCGAGATGGCGGGCGAGAAGGGGCGTGGCCTGGTCGAGCGCGTCGGCCATCCGGGTCGCTGCGTCGGGGGCCGTCGTCGCTTGACCGATGGTCGACTGATGGAAGGCGAGGCCTGAGCGGAACAGGTCCTCGAGGACGCCGTGGATGGCGTCATGATCGCGGTCCATCAGGTCTATCCCGGCCCCGATCCGGGGCTCCAGCTGTCGCATCAGCGGGAAATAGCGATGAGTCTCGATGTTGTGGTGACCATCGAGGTGCTGAAGAAAGGCCTGCAAGGTCGGGATGAGCTGCCGGTGCAGGTCGGCCAGTGGCAGGTCGCCCGAGCGCCAGGCTGTGGTCAGCCGGGTCATCAGGTCAGTCTGTTGCCGGAAATGGCCATGCATCTGCAGCCAGAAACGGGCGGTCTCGCCCATCCGGGGGTCGTGCCAGTGTAGCCGGGGCAGGTCCTCGACCAGATAGCGGTAGGCTGTCGGCAGGCCTTTCCGCGTCGCCAGATCGTCAGACACAGGGCGTGGTCGAGGCGATGAAGCCACCGCCCAACAGACGATCGGGGTCTTCCGGGTCGTAGAGGGCGCAGGCCTGGCCGGGGGACACGCCTTCCTCGCCCGTGTCAAAGCTCACGCCGATGGCGTCCCCGTCCCGGAACAGTCGGGCGGGCAGGGGCGGGCGGGTCGAACGGACGCGGGCCAGCACGGGACGGTCCGTAGCGGCGGCAGTCGCAAAGTCGGCCTCGTCACCCAGCCAATTGGTTTCCTCGAGCGTCAGCGAGCCTGTGAGCAGGGCTTCGCGCGGTCCCACGATCACCCGGCGCGTCTCCGGCTCCAGCCGGACGACGAACAGGGGATCCCCCACGGCGACGTTCAGCCCGCGCCGCTGGCCAATGGTATAGTCGGTGATGCCGGCATGGGTGCCCAGAACGCGCCCGTCCATATGTACGATCTCGCCGGCCTCACGGCCTTGCGGGCGCAGGCGGTCAATGAGGGTGCGGTAGTCGCCGGAGGGCACGAAGCAGATGTCCTGGCTGTCGGGCTTGGCCGCAATACGCAGGCCCAGTTCGGCGGCCACGCCCCGCACCTGCGGCTTTTCCAGATCGGCCAGCGGGAAGCGCAGATAGTCCAGCTGGTCGCGGGTGGTCGCGAACAGGAAATAGGACTGGTCGCGAGAGGGATCGATGGCCTTGCGCATCTGGCTGCGGCCGTCGGGGCCAATGGCCCTGCGGACATAATGGCCCGTGGCCATGGCTTCGGCACCCAGATCCCGCGCGACATCCAGCAGGTCGCGGAACTTGACCGTCTGGTTACAGCGGATGCAGGGCACGGGGGTGCGCCCTTCCAGATAGCTGTCGGCGAACTGGTCGATGACCGCCTCGCGGAAGCGGCTCTCGTAATCCAGCACATAGTGAGGGATGCCGAGGGTGTCGGCGGCCAGCCGGGCGTCGTGGATATCCTGACCCGCGCAGCAGGCCCCCTTCTTCTTGAGCGCCGCGCCGTGGTCGTAAAGCTGCAGCGTGACGCCAACGACGTCATAGCCGGCCTTGTGCAGCAGGGCCGCGACCACGGTGGAGTCGACCCCGCCCGACATGGCGGCCACCACGCGGGAGCCAACCGGCAGGCCGACCGCCGCGCGCGCGGAGGCGATGGCCGCATCCAGATCGGCGGGCGCCATGGCGGGGAGGGGGCAGGCGGTATCCTGCGATCGGGTGATCACCGTGGTCATGCGCGCCATATAGAGGGCCCGGCCGACTTTTTCGAGGCGCACGAACGCAGATGGCCGCCCCTGTGGTCACAGAGGCGGCCATCAGCGGGCGTCGGGGAGACGGGACCTAGTTGCGGTAGTGCTGGATACGCGTGGTGCGCAGACCCTGCATGCCCCATTTGTCGATGGCCTTTTGCCAGGCCAGGAATTCCTCGGCGGTCAGACGGTAGCGCGCCAGCGCATCATCGAGGCTCAGCAGCCCGCCGCGAACGGCAGCGACGACCTCGGCCTTGCGGCGGATCACCCAGCGGTCCGTGTTGACCGGCGGAAGATCGCGCAGGGTCAGCGGCGTGCCTGTGGGACCAACCACATAGGCCTCGCCGTCCTTGTTCATTCGTCGCTCTTGCAACATGGGCTTATGCCTCTTTCACCACCATCACTGACCCTGACCATAAGCAACTGGCGCTAAAGGCCGTTTAAGCGTCGTGGTGAAGGAACGGCTAACGCGCCGCCGCTGAAGCGGCGCGTTCCGGGTGCCTGAGCGGGCTGCTTCTCGCATCATTCCTGACCTCCGCCGGGCGCCCGATCAGCGCTTGATGCTGATCAGTTCGGCCAGCATTTCGTCGGCCGTGGTGATGATCTTGGACGACGCGGAATAGGCCCGCTGGGTGGTGATCAGTCCGGTGAACTCGGCGGACAGATCGACGGTGGAGGCCTCCAGCTGCGAGGCGCCGATGAAGCCCGCCCCCCCGGACCCGGCGGCCTTCAGGTTGAAGGTGCCGGAGCCCTGGCTGACACGATAGGCATTGCCGGCCGTCTCGCTCAGGCTGTCGGGGCTGGGGAAGGTCGCGAGCGCGACCTGGGCGATCTGACGGGTGACGCCGTTGTCGAAAATGGCGGTCACAAAGCCGCGCTCGTCGATCTTCACCTCGCTGAGGTTGCCGAAGGCGGTTCCGTTGGTGATGGTCGCCTGAACGACGGAGGCGCTGTCGTACTGGGTCAGGCCACCGGCAGCGGCGGTCAGGTCGAAGGCCAGTGCCTGGTCGTCGATGCCGAGATCTGCGGCCCAGTTGAACTCGCCCGCCCCCGGGGCGGCCGAGCTCGACGAGCCGAAGTTGAGGGTGGCGTTGGCGGGGTCGGCGAACAAGGCCTGGGCGCCCAGCGCTTCCATGGCAGTGACGTCCAGACGCCCATCCTGGGTGAAGGCCACCAGACCGGTCTTGAGCTGACCATTGGCGAGACCGGCACCGGAGACGACGTCATCGGCGGGGATCGCGCGGATTTCAGCGTACCACTGGTTCGGCACGGTGCTCTTCAGGAACGACAGGGCGATTGTGCGCTGGCCGCCCTTCGAGTCCGACACCGGAATGGTGACCTCGAAGTCCGGCTTGACGCCCGTCCCGGTTTCCGGATCCCACAGGGCCATCGAGTTCGTGACCGGATCATAGGCGTTCGGCCCGGGAGGAACGGCCGCAGCGTCCGTGGCCTCGGTCGAGATTGCCTGACTGGACTTGAGGTTGGCATTCATCTGGACGCGCGTGGTTGCCTCGGCGGTCCCGCCAACCGAACCCACATTGATGGTCCGCAGGCGCGAGAGGTCCGACGGATCGGTGGCGATGTCGCCATTGGCGTCCACCGGCCATCCCTGCAGGTAGAGACCGGCGGTGTTCTTGAGATAGCCCAGATTATCAACACGGAAGGCGCCGGCCCGGGTGAACAGCCGCGCGTCGGTGACCTCGAGGTTCTCGGGCTTTTCCGTGACGACGAAGAAGCCCTGACCGGCAATGCCCAGATCGGTAGCCGAGGTGGTGCGCTGCAACTGACCATTCTGGCTGGTGAAGTGGCGGGCGGCCCCCTGGACGCCGCCTGCGGAGTAGCCGCTGCCCTGGCTCTGGCTGTTGACGACGGTGGAGAACTCGCTGGTCGTCCGCTTGTAGCCGACCGTGTTCACATTGGCGATGTTCTGGGAGATGGCGGCCATGGCGGCGGAGTTGGCCGTCAGGCCCGACACGCCAGCCAGCAAGGCACTGTTGATGCTCATGGGATACTCTCCTTAGGACAGGTATTTCAAGGGGTTGAACGCCGAAGCGACCGAGGCCAGCAGGCTCTCGTCATCGGCAGGATCGGAGGGTGTGGTCGCGGCTTCGTTGGCCTGCTGCAGGGCGATCACGCTGCTGAGCGGCAGGATCGAGGTGCCGACCGTGAGGTAGGGCTGGCCGTCATAGAGTTCGACGCCCGAGATACGACCGCGGATCAACACCTGGCTGTCGACATCTGCACCGGATCCGTCCCTGGCGACGACCTTCAGCGTGTAAACCCCACCGTCCTCGACCTGGCCGCCACCCGTGGTCTGGCCGTTCCAGGTGAAGTCGTGGACGCCGTCGGTCTTGTCCGGCGCGGGACCGGACCAGACCGTCCTGCCGCTGCCGTCGACCACCTGAAGCGTTACGTCGGCGGCCTCGCCGGCCAGTTCGTAGCTCCAGGAGGCCTCGCCGTTCTCGATCCGCGTGGCCGACCAGACCGCGGTGGCATCCTTGCCGATATAGGTCGCGGCGGTGTTCAGGCCGGTTCCTTGCTGGGCCGAGAGCAGGCTGGTCAGCAGATCATTGGTCAGGAGCTGCTGCTCGACGCCGGCCATCTGGGTCAGCTGACCGGTGAACTCGTTGGAGTCGACCGGAGACAGCGGGTCCTGATTTCGAAGCTGTGCCGTCAACAGACTGAGGAAGGTCTCGAAATTGCTGAACAGGCTGGTGGTGCCCGCGCCGATCCGTCCTGCGGCGGCAGTGGTGGTGATGGCGTCGACCATGGGGTCAGACCTTCAGATCGACGCGGTCGTGCGTCAGGGAAAGGGAGTGCCAAGTGGCGGGATCGAGCGCGGGCTGGTCCGCTTGGTCGTTCAGGTCGGACGCCCGGGAAAAGGCGCGACGATCAAAACCGGAGAAGCCGCGATCGGCCGAGGAAGAGTCGCGTTCGGTGAACTGCAGGGCGTCGCCGTCGAGGTGCAGACCGGACTGCTCCAGCTGGCGACGCAGTTCATCGGCGCGCCCGCGCAGTTCGGTGGCAGCCGCCGGATTGTCGAAGGCCAGACGCGCGGCCATACGCCCGTCGGCATCGATCTCGATGCTGACATCGACCCGGCCCAGCCCTTCGGGCGTCAGGGCCATTTCAAAGCGGGTCGAGCGACCGCTCAGCCGGTTCTGGATCTGGGCCGCGATCATGGCGGTGGTCTCAACCGTCGCGCGGGACAGGGTCGAGAGGCCAGGGCCGCGGTCCGCGGAGGCCAGCGCCGATTTGAAGGGATCGGTTGTGCCGATGTCCCCCGCCGCAGGGGCGGGCGTCTCGCCGCCCGCCGCCGGAAGCGCTGCGGGCGCGGGCTCGGTGGCCGCCTGACCGGACTGGCCCGCGACGGCCATGGCCATGGCCTGGAATGACGACTGGACAGGCGGAGGGGCCGGGGTGGCGGTCGCCTGAAGGGCGGACGGAGCGGCATCGCCGGTCAGCCGGGCCTTGAGGCGCGACCCGAGGTCCGTCGCATTGCCGGCGCCGCGAGAGGCCGCGTTCTCGCGGGCCTCATGGGTGGCCAGCAGGCGGCGGACGAGGGCAGGGGCCAGAGGGGCGGCCGCCTGACTTTCAGACAGCGCCTTGCCTGCGCCCTGCGGCGTGGCGTTGGCGGGGGCCGGTGACGGTTCTGCCTCGTCGCCCGTGGCGGTGGCGGACGTCTCGGACGGCTGGCCGGGGTTGATCTGGGGCAGGTGCGCACCCTTGCCCCGCGTCAGGCCGGGCGCCTCGCCGGGCAGGACGTGCGGGCCTGCGCTACCCTTGCCGCCCGAGCCGCCGAGGATGGGCGGATTGTGGGGCAGGACGGGGGGGCGCTCGTCGGAAGGAACCTTGCCGTCTTCGCCCGGCAGGACCTGCGGACCCGCGCCTTCCTTACCTGACGTGTCGACGACGGGCGGGTTGTGAGGCAGGACGGGCGGGCGGTCATCGAAGGGAACCTTACCGTCCCCGCCCGGCAGGACCTGGGGACCCGCGCCCTCCTTGCCCGTGGTCGGCGGATTGTGCGGCCGGATGTGCGGTCCGGTATCGTCCTTGAGCCCGATCGTCTTGGCCGAAGCGCCGTCGTCGGCTGCGGGCTCGCCCTCGGCCGCGCTCAGGGTGTCGGACTGGGCGCTCGCGTTGAGGCGTTCGGGGCGGGCCCCGGTGGCGGCCCTCGTGTCGGCGATCTGCGCCTGGCCGACCAGTCCGGCAAAGGCTTCCATGCCCTCGGCAGTGGAGCCCGCACGCCCGGACGAACGGGTACCGGCCTCACTGGCCGACCCGCCCTGAAGGGGTGTGAACAAGCTGTCTGCGCGCATCGGGCCGAGCCCCTCCGTCCATAATGTTCGAGCCCGGACGCACCGGGGTCGTCGGACGGGTCGCAAGGGCCGGGCCACTCGACGCAGCGCCAAATAATGGCGATAAAACAGAGGATTAGTGGGCATGTCCGGGTTTGCCGGACAGCGGGGCCGGGTCGAATCTTGCCGTGCAGGCGGACGTTTATTGCCCGGTGAGACCCCGGGCGCGTCGGTTCGTCAGCTTTGGCCCATCCCTTGCGCCGGAGTTGGGCGAACGAACGGTCGCCGATCATGAACTTTATAAATAACAGTATCTTGGCTTTTGGCTCTCCGAAAACTGCCGGGCAAATTGCGCAGGCATGCGGGAAGAGCTTGCCGGGTGACCGCCGTCAGGAGGCCCGCTGATGTCCATCGCATCCATCATGAACACCGCGAACAGCGGACTGACCGCGGCCCAGACCCAGCTTCGGGTGGTCTCTGACAACGTCTCCAACGTCAACACGCCCGGATATGTTCGCAAGATTGCCGAGCAGCAGACCCTGATCAGTCAGGGAATCGGCTCGGGCGTCGAGGTCACCCGCATCCGCCTGGCGACCGACCGCTTCCTGCAGGCGGCCAGTTTCAACTCCGGGGCGGAGGCTGCGCGGCAGTCGGTGCGCTATGAGTTGTATGACCGGCTGCAGGGGCTGTTCGGGGATCCGGGCGGGGACGGCGGCTTCTTCGCCCAGGTGGATCAGGCGTTCTCGGTGTTCGCAGCGGCGGCGGAGGACCCCGCCTCCTCGCCCCGCCGGCAGGAGGCCCTGTTCCGCGCCCAGGCCCTGTTCGACGAGGGCAACCGCATTGCCGGCCAGATCCAGGCTGTCCGGGAGGACTCTGACGGCCGCATCCAGAGCGCGGTCGAACAGGCCAACTCACTTCTGGAGCAGATCGAGGCCCTGAATGTCGAGATCGCGCGCTCGAGCGCCGTTGGAAGTGACGGGTCGGGCGCGGAGACGGCCCAGGCGGCCCTGATCGGTCAGCTGTCCGAACTGCTGGATGTGCGGGTGTCGGCGCGCTCGGTCGGGGGGGTGTCGATCCGGACGGGTGCAGGCGTGCTGTTGGCCGGCGAGGGGCACGCGACCCTGGCATACAATCGGGCCGGAACCGTCAATTCCGAGACGTCCTTCAACGAAATATGGGTGACCGAGCCGCGCGGCGAGAAGCGCCCCCTGCTGGAGAGCATCACCTCGGGGGAGTTAAAGGGCCTGGTCGAGATGCGGGACGTCGAGGGCCCGCAGGCGGCCGAGCGACTGGCCGAACTGCTGACCCGGGTCGCGGACGAGCTGAACCGGGCCCACAATGCCAACTCTTCTGTCCCGGCCCCGACCACCCTGACCGGGCGCAACATGGGTCAGTCGCTGGAAGCCGCCGTGGCCGGGTTCTCGGGCAATACGACCATCGCGGTGACCAATGTGGCGGGGCAGGTTCAGGCGCGAGCCGACATCGCCTTTTCGGGCGGGACGATCACCGTCAACGGAACTGCCACCACGCCGGCCGGATTTCTGGCAACACTGAATGCCGAACTGGGCGGTGCGGCAACGGCCAGTTTCGTCGACGGCGTGCTGAGCCTGTCCGCAACCGCAACCAATGGGGTGGTGGTCTCCGACGATCCAGCCAACCCCTCGCGGAAGATTGGCCGGGGCTTCTCGCACTTCTTTGGTCTGAACGACCTGATCTCAACGGACCGCCCGGCGCTGTACCAGACCGGCCTGACCGGCACCTCTCCGCACGGCTTCACTGGGGGCGAGACCCTGACCCTGCGGTTTGCGGGCGAGACCGGAGCCAAGATCCGGGACGTGACCGTGGCCATCCCGGCCGGCGGGACGCTGGCGGACCTGGTGACGGCCCTGAACAATCCGGCGACGGGTGCAGGCCGGTTTGGAGCCTTCGTCCTGAATGCAGCGGACGGCTCGCTGAGCTTCAATGCGAACACCACCCCGGCGCCGCGTCTGTCGGTGCTGGAGGATCGCACGACCCAGGTTCCCTCCGGCGTGTCGATCACCGAGCTCTTTGGCATCGGGGGTGGCGTGCGGGCCTCGCGCGCCGACGGGTTCTCGATGCGCACCGATATACGCCAGAGCCCGGCGCGGCTTGGCCTTGCCCAGTTCGACTTCGCCGCCGGCGTCGGTGCGACCGGCCTGACCAGCGGAGACGGGCGCGGCGCCCTGGCCCTGGCCGATGCCGGTCAGATCAATGCGACTTTCCAGAATGCGGGCGACTCGCTGGGCGGTCAGATTTCCGTCTCGCGCTATGCGTCGGAGCTGGCCGGCGACATCGGCGGTCGGGCGTCGCTGACCAAGACGGCACGGGACAGTGCCGTGGCCCTGCATGGCGAGGCCTCGGCCCGACAGCGCGCCCATGAGGGCGTCAATCTGGACGAGGAACTGGTGCTGATGACCACCTATCAGCAGGCCTTCAACGCCTCGGCCCGACTGATCCAGGCCGCCCGCGAACTCTACGACACCTTGCTGGGGATGGTCTGATGAACCGCGTTTCCACATTCGGCAACTACCAGTCGGCCCTGCTTGACCTCATGGCCGCCCAGACCCGGGCGCAGGATGCGCAGGAGCGGGTCTCCACCCAGAAGGTCGCCACCGACCTCTCGGGGTTCGGGCGCGGCTCGGAAACCCTGACGGCATTGAAATCGACCCAGAGCCGCATCCAGGGCTTCATCGACACGGGCGAGACGGTGGCGGCACGTCTCTCGACCCAGGATCTGGCGCTGGACCGGGTGTCGGAGGGTGTGTCCGGCGCGCGCGAGGCGATTGCAGCGGCGCTCGCCAGCGGCCGTACCGATGGTCTGATGCTGGAATTGCAGGGCCATTACCAGATCACCCAGGACGGGCTGAACAGCCGCCACCAGAACCGGTATCTGTTCGCCGGCAGCCAGAGCGCCAGTCCCCCTGTGACGGCCATGACGATGGCCGATCTGGCAGCCCTTCCTGTCGCCGCCGACGCCTTTGCCAATGACACCTTGAAACAGGTCTCGCGCCTCGACGAGGGCACCCTGATGGAAACGGGCTTTCTGGCCAGCGAGGTCGGTCAGGCGGCCTTTGATATCTTTCGCGATATCCAGCTGTTCCATGAGGCGACGCCCCTGAACGGCGGGCTGGATGACGCGACCCGGGATTTCCTGACCGCCCAGCTGACCCGTCTGGATCAGGCCCGCGAGACCGTCACCAACTTCGGCGCGCGCAACGGGTCCCTGCAGAACCGTGTCGACTCCATCCTGTCGGCCCAGACCACCCAGAAGGTCTCGCTCGACGAAATGCTGTCCAGCAAGACCGACGCCGACCTGGCCCAGGCCCTGACCGATCTGGAGTTGTCGCAGGTGGCCATCCAGGCCTCGGCCCAGGTGATCAATCAGCTGCGGCAGGTCTCGCTGCTGAACTTTCTGAACTGACGGCAGCGACCGGGGCAACCCGACGCAGTTCGGCGCATTTGACACAGGTTCCGGCGCGCTGAGGCCGCCGGGAGGGCCGGGGGTGATTTCCGCATGGGCAAATCACGGCATCCGATTTAGTTAAGGTGCCATGGCGACTGCCGATTTCGAGATAGACGGTCAGGGCGAGGGCGTTCGGCTGCGTCTGGTTGGCGACTGGACGGCCGCGGGCCTGTCACAGCTGCGAGGGCGACTGGGGCCGAGACTTCGCAAACAGTTGGGTGACGCTCCGGTGGCGACGCTCGACCTGACCGACCTCGGCCGTTTCGACACGACCGGCGCCCTCGTCCTGTCCAAGGCGGTCAAGGGCGCTCTGCCCGAGGGGGCCTGGACGGCGCGCCCCGAGGTTGGACGCGTCTACGACCGCGTACAGGCGGTCGAGTGCACCGATGCCGCGCCCCTCAAACGTCCCTCGTCCCTGACCCGCGGGTTCGCCAAGGTCGGTCGCGGCATGCACGACATCGGTGGAGAAGCCATCCTGTCGATGGCTTTCCTCGGCCGACTGATTACGGCGACCGGCTCGGCCCTCAAACATCCCGGTCGCATCCGCTGGCCCGCATGGGTCAGCCAGATCGAGCGCGCGGGACTTGATGCCATTCCGATCGTTGCCGTGACCGCCTTCTTCATCGGCGCCGTCGTGGCTTTCATCGGCGCCGACCTGCTGCAGCAGTTCGGCTTTGACGTCTTCGCGGTCGAATTGATCGCCATCTCGGTGCTGCGCGAGTTTGCGGTCGTGATCGCCGCCATCCTGCTGGCCGGCCGATCGTCCTCGTCGTTCGCCGCCGAGGTCGGGGCGATGAAGATGAACCAGGAGATCGACGCCATGCAGGTGATGGGCGTCAATCCGTTCCAGGCGCTGGTCATTCCGCGACTGGCGGCGATGATTATCATGCTGCCCCTGCTGACCTTCATCGCCATGCTGGCGGGCCTGTTCGGCGGCGCGCTGGTCGCGTGGAGCCAGCTGGATCTGGGTCTGGCCTTCTTTGTCCAGCGGATGAGTGTCATCCCCGATATCGGCAATCACCTGTTCGTCGGGCTGATCAAGGCGCCGGTGTTCGCCATCGTCGTCGCGGCGATCGGCTGCCGGCAGGGGATGGCTGTGTCGGGCGACGTGGAGTCGCTGGGCCGCCGGGTGACCGCTGCCGTGGTGCAGGCCATCTTCGCGATCATCTTCCTCGACGCTGTGTTCGCCCTGATCTTCCTGGAGCTGAACATATGACCGGGGAGGCGGACACGGTCATCGAGGTGCGGGGCCTGCTTAGCCAGTTTGGCGAGCGTGTCATCCACGAGGATCTGGACCTCGACGTCGCGCGAGGGGAAATCCTGGGCGTGGTTGGCGGATCGGGCACCGGCAAGACCGTGCTCCTCAACACCATCATCGGCCTGAAGGAGCCGGACGGCGGCAGTGTCCATCTGCTCGGCCATGACATGGCCGGGGCGACCAAGGCCGACATGGCCGATATCGAACGGCGCACGGGGGTGCTGTTCCAGCAGGGCGCGCTGTTCTCGTCGCTGACCGTGCTGCAGAATGTGGCCTCGCCGCTGGTCGAACACACTGAACTGCCCCGCTCTCTCATCGAGGAGATCGCGGCGATGAAGATTGCCCTGGTCGGCCTCGGTCCCGAGTCCCATCATCTCAAGCCCGCCGAGCTTTCGGGCGGCATGCGCAAGCGGGCGGGCCTGGCCAGAGCGCTGGCGCTCGACCCCGAGCTGCTGTTTCTGGACGAGCCGACCGCGGGTCTCGACCCCATCGGCGCCGCTGCCTTCGACGAATTGATCCGGTCGCTGGCGAACGATCTGGGCCTGACCGTCTTTATGATCACGCATGATCTCGATAGCCTGTATGCCATCTGTGACAAGGTCGCGGTGCTGGCGGACAAGCACGTCGTGACCAAGGCGACCGTTTCCGAACTCGAGCGTTCGGATCATCCCTGGATCCATGAGTATTTCCATGGTCCGCGAGGGCGCGCTGCCCACAGGACCGGCTGAGGAGCCACACCGACATGGAAAGAGACGCCCATTACGCAGCAGTCGGGATCGCCACGGTCGCTCTGGCGGTGGCCCTGATCATCTTCTCGATCTGGCTGGCACGCCTGTCGTTCAATGAGGAGTACGACGTCTATGACATCGTCTTCTATGGCCCTGTGCGGGGCTTGTCCGAGGGGGGCGAGGTCCACTTCAACGGCATCCGGGTCGGGCTGGTCACGGATCTGCGTCTGGATCAGGAAAAGGGTGACCAGGTGGTCGCGCGCATCCGCATCGATGCCACCACGCCTGTGCGGGTGACTTCGCGTGCCCAGCTGGAGCC
The DNA here is from genome assembly GCA_964022245.1 of uncultured Alphaproteobacteria bacterium. Taxonomy (GTDB): domain Bacteria; phylum Pseudomonadota; class Alphaproteobacteria; order Caulobacterales; family Caulobacteraceae; genus Brevundimonas. Next base: position 5,434 of record CAXICH010000018.1, on the reverse strand, counting down.
GCAGGGCATCACCGGCCTGAACTATATCCAGATCACCGCCGGGTCCGAGGGCAGCGCCCTGCTGAAGACCCAGTATCCGAACAATGTCGTGCCCGTGATCCAGAGCCAGCCCAGCCCGATCGCGGAACTGCTGTCGGGTTCGGGTACGGTGCTGGCCCAGACGGTCGACGCGCTGAACCGGATCAACCGCGTTCTGTCGGATGAGAACATCCGGTCCTTCTCGGTCAGTGTCCGCAATATTGAAGCCCTCAGCACCGAGCTGGAAGCCCGCAAGGGTATGTTCGGCGAACTGGAACAGGCGCTGGTCCGTGCCAATGCTGCCATGGCTGAATATCAGGCGCTGGGCGAGTCCGCGCGACGGCTGGTCGAGACCGACGGTCAGGAAGCCGTGGCCAATATGAACCGGGCGGCCGAACAGGCGGTTGAGGCGGCCGAATCTGCCAATCGCCTGATCGGTAATCTGGAAGGCCCGGTCAACGACTTCGCCGCCAGCGGCCTGCCGCAACTGGAAGAGGCGATCCGCGGGCTGGATGATGCCACCCGCTCGCTCGAAGATCTGGTCGATGAGGTACGCAGCAGTCCGCGCGACTTCCTCGCCCGGCCCCCGTCCCAGGAATTGGAGGTTCAGCCATGATCCCCGTATCGATGTCGTCCCTGCGCCGCCTGACGGGGCCGGGCGCTGGCGTAGCGCTGATCCTGGCGCTCGGGGGCTGTGCCCTGTTGTCGACGCCCGACCCGGTGCAGCTGTATCGCTTCGGGCCGCTGGACAGCCCCTATGTCGGGGAGCGCAACACCGCGAGTGTGCAGGTCTCGCTGCGTCGGATCGAGTTCCCCGAAGCCGTGTCCGGCCAGCGCATTCTGGCGGTGACAGGCAATGAAGCGGCCTATGTGGCCGGCGCGCGCTGGGTGGCCGATGCCGAAGACCTGTATGCCCAGAGCCTGGAAATGGCGTTCTCGTCGGAACGGTCGGGGGTGCGGCTGATCGGCGGCCGTGAGCTGACCCGGGCCGATGCGGGTCTGGACGTCGACATCACGACCTTTGAGACGCGCTATGCAGCCCCCGGTGCAACGCCGTCGGTGGTGATCTCGGCCCGTGCGCGGCTGCTCAGCATGCCGGAACGCACCGTCGTTTCGGAGCAGATCTTCTCGGTCAGCCAGCCTGCGAGCGGAAACCGGCTCGGTGCCATCGTCTCAGCCTATGATGCGGCCACGCAGGACCTGAACCGGCAGATCGTTGTCTGGGTGGAAGCCAATGCCGCCCGTGCGGCAAGAGCGGACCAGCGTCCGGCGAACTAGCGGTTCCGCAGGGACTCCAGCCGGGCCACCTGGGCCTTGCGGCGCTCCTGCGCCTGGGCGACGTCGCTCTTGATACGGGCCAGGGTGGCCAACAGGCTGTCCCGCAGGGCGTTCAGTTCCGAAATGTCGGGGCGCACCTTGCGCGGCCGCTTGCGGTCCAGGCCCAGGCGCGCGGTCCAGTCCTCTTGCCAGGCGTTGAGCGCCGGAGCCGCGCGGCGGATGGCGTCGGCCGCCCAGGCGTCCGCGTTCTGGATGGCGCGTGCGCAGGGCAGGGCAGCAACGCCCGAAGCCCGGTGCCGGTCCAGGTCCTCGAGCCTGGTACGCAGGGTCTGATGCGGGTCGGCGGGCGCCTCTTCGCCCTCGGCGGCGACCGGAGCCGGGGTCAGCGCGGCCATCCCGGTCCGGACGTGACCGTTGATCTCGCGGACCCCCTCGCGCAGGACGTCCAGTGCGCCGTTCAGCGAGGTGCCACGGGATTCGACCCCCGTCAGGCGTTCCTCGATCTCGGCCAGGGTGTCCTTGACCGTGCGACCGGCCGCCTGAAAGGCGGCGCGGAACCGCTTCAGCCGCCCATTGCGGCTGTCAAACAGACCGGCCAGCCCGCGCCGGGGCTCAAGCTCGCGCGGACGCAGGCCCTCGATACAGGCGATCAGATGGTCCAGACGCGCAGTCGCCTCGGTAAGATCACCGGTGCGGGCCTCGGCCAGAACCCTGTCCAGACAATCGCGTACAGACTGCCGCGACCGCTCGCCATACGCCGAGGCCTCGTCAGCCTCGAGTTCCGTCCGCATGCCCTGCAGACGTTCGGGATCCGGCTCCGGAATGCCGAAAAAGCGTCCGCTGCTGCCGTCAGCCATCACATCACCCTCCACTTCGACCTGTTCCGGCCGATTGGGGGCACTATGCCAGCGACTTGAGCTTTTCGGAAATTGTGTAGGTCGCCTCGGTCTTTGCCGCGACCTCTTCCAGCGTGACGCCGTCGGCGAGCTCCATCAACTCGAGGCCCGCGCCGTCCGGTTTGACGTCGAAGACGCACAGATCGGTGATGATGCGGCTGACCACGCCCGTGCCGGTCAGCGGCAGGGTGCAAGACTTCAGCACCTTGGACTGGCCGTGTTTGTTGGCGTGATCCATGACCACCACCACCCGCTTGACACCGGCGACCAGATCCATGGCACCGCCCATGCCTTTCACCAGCTTGCCCGGGATCATCCAGTTGGCGATGTCCCCGTTCTCGGCCACCTCCATGGCGCCCAGAATGGACAGGTTGATGTGGCCGCCGCGGATCATGGCGAAGCTGTCGGCCGAGCTGAAATAGCTGCTTTCCGGGATCTCGGTGATCGTCTGCTTGCCGGCATTGATCAGGTCGGGGTCGACCTTGTCCTCATAGGGGAAGGGCCCCATGCCCAGCATGCCGTTCTCGGACTGGAGGGTGACTTCCATGCCGTCCGGGATGTAGTTGGCCACCAGCGTCGGAATACCGATGCCGAGGTTCACATAGAAGCCGTCCTGCAGTTCTTCGGCGGCACGTTCAGCCAGTTGTTCGCGGGTGCGGGCCATGGCTCAGGCTCCCTCTCTCTGGCGCACGGTGCGCTGTTCGATGCGCTTTTCGAATGTGCCCTTGATCAGGCGGTCGACGTAGATCCCCGGGGTGTGAATCTGGTCGGGGTCCAGCGACCCGACCGGCACGATTTCCTCGACCTCGACCACGCAGGCCTTGCCGGCCGTGGCCATCATCGGGTTGAAGTTGCGGGCGGTCTTGCGGAACATCAGATTGCCCCGCTCGTCGGCCTTCCACGCCTTCACAATCGACAGGTCGGCGACCAGACCGCGCTCCATCACATAGTCGCGGCCGTCGAAATTGCGCACTTCCTTGCCCTCGGCCACCTGGGTGCCGACGCCGGTCGCAGTGAAGAAGGCGGGGATGCCCGCGCCTCCCGCACGGATACGCTCGGCGAGCGTGCCCTGCGGATTGAACTCCAGCTCCAGCTCGCCGGCCAGATACTGGCGTTCAAACTCCTTGTTCTCGCCGACATAGGAGCTGATCATCTTCTTGATCTGGCGCGTTTCCAGCAGCTGGCCGAGGCCGAAGCCGTCCACGCCCGCATTGTTGGAAATGACGGTCATGCCTTTGGTGCCGCTGTCGCGCAGAGCCGCGATCAGGTTCTCGGGAATGCCGCACAGGCCAAAGCCGCCGGCCATCACGGTCATGCCGTCGAAGGTCAGACCTTCGAGCGCACTCTTGGCGTCAGGGTAGAGTTTCCTCATCACGTCCTCTTATTTTCATCGTCTGATGAAATTGGGTCTGTCTGTTCGGTCTCTAGTGTGCGCGGTCGCGGGGGGCAACCCCGGGGGCGGTCACAGGACCGTGCCGTGGGTCACCGGTTGGGTCGGCGGGGCGCCTCTCACGCGATAGCGGGCCCCCTTGAACAGCAGCTTGATGGCTTCCCAGTGGATGGCGGCAATCACCTTCCATGTCAGCAGGGGGTGAGAGAGGAAGGCGCCGAGCAGGTTGCGGTCGTCCAGGGCCCGGTGCTGGCCGGCGAAGTTGGCCGTCAGGATCGGTTCGTCGCCGCGCCGGACATTCACCGTCACCGACAGGTCGTCACCGGGCGGGCGGACGACGAAGTCGTAGGTCATACCCATGTCCATGAACGGGCTGACGAAGAAGCGCTTGGGCGCGCTCTGGCGCACAGGCCCGGCGTCGGCCCCGGGTCTGGCGATCAGATAGCTGTGCCGCTCGCCAAAGGTATTGGATACTTCATAGACCAGCGCCGCGAGGGCGCCGTCGGGCCGGTAGCAGAAATAGACGCTGAGCGGATTGAAGCCGTATCCGAGGATGCGGGGCATGGTCAGCAGGCGGATCGGGCCGCCCTCCAGCGCAATACCGGCAGCGGCCAGATGATCCTCGATCTGCGCGCGCAGCGGCCGCGGATCGCCCTTTCGGCCATAGTCACCTGGTCTCCAGCGCATCAGGCCCCACCGCCCGGGCCGCAGCCATTTCAGGCGGGACAACCTTCTCTCGGCCGCATCGAGGTCGAGCAGCAACATATAGACGCGATAGCGCAACCGGTGGTGAAAGGGGCGCACCCGCCGGTGGGTGACCTCGCCCACATAAAGACCGAACTCGGGCGCTGTGGTCGTCACGCAGCCCTTTCCAGAGCAGAGGCGGGATGCGGCCCGACGTGGATGCGTCCGCTCTCGTTCTCGACCGACCAGGGCCGGCGCTGGCCACCCAGCTGTTCGGCCACGGCCAGGCCGGACTGGATGCCGTCCTCGTGGAAGCCCGACCCGAACCAGGCGCCGCAGAACCAGACATTGCGCTGACCCTGAAGGCTCCACAGTTCCTTCTGCGCGGCCAGGGCGTCTCCGTTGAACACAGGGTGTTCATAGTCCCATTCGCCGAGGATGGTATCGGCGGCGGGCTCCAGCGCGGGATTCAGGCTGACGAACAGCGGCGGCCCCTCGAGGCTCTGCAACTCATTCATCCAGTAGGTGACGCCGCCCTCGCCGGCACGCGCGGAGTAGCCGACGTGGGTCCAGGCCGCCCAGGCCTTGCGCCGCTTCGGCATCAACCGGGTGTCACGATGCAGGACCGCGCGATTGGGGCGATAGCCGATGGCGCCCAGCAGTCGGCGCTCTTCGGCCGAGGGGGCTTCCAGCAGGGCCAGTGCCTGATCGGAATGGGTGGCCAGCACCACGGCGTCGAAGCGTTCAAACCGCCCGTCGGCAAAGCGCAGGGCTGTCCCGTCGCGACCCGGGACCACGCTCTCGATGCCGGCATGGGTGACGACCGTGCCCCCGAAGTCGGCCAGCAGTCGGCTGACATATTCGCGAGACCCGCCCGTGACCGTCCGCCAGGTGGGCCGGACGTCATACTTCAGCAGATTGTGGTTCATGTAGAATTTCACGAACGCCGCCGCCGGATAGTCGGTCATCTGGTTGAGGGTGCACGACCAGATGGCGGCGGCCTGGGGCAGCAGATGGGCGTCGCGGAACAGGGGGCCATAGCCCGACCGGGTCAGGTAGGCGTCCAGTGTCTCTCCGGTGCGCTCAAGTTCTTCAAGATCGCGGGGCGCCTGCTTCTGGAAGCGCAGCAGATCGCCGATCATCCGCCAGAATTTCGGACTGGCATAGT
>CAXICH010000017.1:0-17705 GCA_964022245.1 uncultured Alphaproteobacteria bacterium | reverse complement strand
GTCACATTCATCCGAGGGGTCGGGGAATACATGGCCAAGGTTCCATCCAAGTCGAGTACGTCCAGCACGGGCGCAAAAGCATCTGCGGCTTCCAAGCCTAAAGCGGCACCGAAGTCCACGGCGAAAACGACGGCCAGGCCCGCTGCGGCCAAGGCGCCGGCCGCCAAACCCGCACCGGCCAAGGCGCCCGCAAAGGCCGTGAGCAAGCCTGCGACCGCCAAGCCCGCCGCCAAGGCGCCCGCCGCGAAGAAGCCCGCTGCCGCGGCCAGACCCGCTGCTGCGAAGAAGCCTGCCGCGAGGCCCGCTGCCGCGAAGGCTCCGGCCGCGGCGAAGAAGCCCGCCGCCGCGCGCGCGGCTCCGGCGCGTCCGGCCGCTGCCAAAAAGGCCGCCGCACCCCGCGCTGCTGCCAAGCCGGTCACCACGCCCAAGGCGGCTGCCGTGACCCCGGCCCCCGTCCATCCGGCACCCAGCCCGGCTCCAACTCCGGCTCCGGCAGCTCGGCCGGCCGAAAGCAAGAGCTTCGTCGGCAAGATCTTCGACGCCATCTTCGGCAAGCGCTGATCTCTTCGCCCAAACAAAAACCCCCGCCGGGCGCGCTCCGGCGGGGGTTTTCAATTCGACTTCAGAGGCTTCAGGCGGGCGGCAGATCCTCGCCCAGGATGGCCATCTCGAACATGAAGGAGCCGTCGCCGTCCTCGTCCTCGAAGACCAGGCCGATGAATTCGTCATCCACATAGACCTCGACCGAGTCGGCCGTCTTGCGGGGCTTCAGCTTGATGCCGCCATGATTGAAGGTGCGCTTCAGATAGGTTTCGAGGCGCTTCTGGTCTGTCTCGTTCACGGCATGCCTTTCAGAGTTCGTTCGGCGCGGACCCTAGAGAAGCGGGCCCGCGAGGGAAAGCCCGGTCCCGCCTAGATGACAAAGTCATACACAATGTCGGCCAGGGTATGATCCATGGTCCGGGCGGGTGTGGCATCGGTCGGACAGTTCACCAGTCGCGCGGGCACCCCGGCCACTGTGCACCCGGCGGGCACGGGCTTCAGCACCACAGAGCCCGAGGCCACCTTGGCGTAGTCCCCGACGGTGATATTGCCCAGCACCTTGGCCCCGGCACCCAGCAGCACCCCCTTGCCGATCTTGGGGTGGCGATCGCCGCGGTCGGCGCCCGTGCCGCCCAGGGTCACCGCGTGCAGCATCGACACTTCGTCGCCGACCACCGCTGTCTCGCCGATGACAATGCCCGTACCGTGGTCGAGGAACAGCCCCGCCCCCATCTGCGCGCCCGGGTGGATGTCGACCTGGAACAGTTCGGAAATCCGGCTCTGGAAATGCAGGGCCAGGGTCTCCCGTCCTTCAAGCCACAGCCAGTGCGCCACCCGCCAGCCCTGCAGCGCCTGGAAGCCCTTGAAGTACAGGAACGGCTGCAACAGCGAGCGGATCGCCGGATCGCGTTCCTCAACCGCCTGCAGGTCCGCCTCTGCCGCCTTCACAATGCCCGGATCAGCCTCGAAGGCCGCGAGGCACACCTCGCGCACAGTCATGGCGCCCAGCTCGGCATCGCCCAGCTTGCGCGCAATCTGAAAGCTGAGCGCCGCGCCCAGATTGCCGTGCGACAGGATGACGGCGTTCATCTGCGAGGCCAGGTCCGGCTCATCGCGCGACGCCTGCTCGGCAGCCCGGCGCAGTTGGGCCCACAGGTCAGACGCTTCGGGAACAGCTTCCAGTCGGGGCTCCGGTCTGGGCGTGGCCATCGATCCTCACTCTTCGGTTCAGGTCGAAAGATAGGCCTCCCCCCCTCAAATCGCCACCCCGCGCACTGGCGGGCCCGGTAGCGCGCGCCTAGCTAAAGATCATGACCGAGCTTGCCGCCCCCCTCGCCCTGCCCCGCCGCGACCCGGCCCTGATCGAATATCTGCAGCAGCGCCGCTCGGCCCCGGCCCAGGCGCTGACCGCGCCCGGTCCGTCCGACGCCGACCTTCAGGCCATCCTGAAGATCGGCCTGCGCACCCCCGATCATGGCAAGCTCTCCCCCTGGCGGCTGGTGGTCCTGACTCAGGATACCCGCGCTGCGCTGGCCACGTCGCTCCATCCCCTGGCCGACGACCAGACCGATCCCAACAAGGCCCGCGCCGTCCTTGCCAAGCTGACCGCGCCCCCCGTCACCATCATGGTCGTCTCGACCCCGATCCGTGATCACAAGGTGCCGGTCTGGGAGCAGGAATTGTCCGCCGGCGCGCTGGCCATGAACCTCAGCCACGCGGCCTTTGCCCACGGGTTCTCTGCCAGCTGGATCACTGACTGGTACGCCTATGACCCCCGGGCCCTTTCACTGTTCGGCATTGGCACCGGCGAGCGCATCGCCGGCTTCATCCACATCGGCACGCTCGAGAGCCCCCCGCTGGAACGCCCGCGTCCCCAGTCGGCGGAGCATGTCATCCACCGATAAGTCGCGTGAGTCCCGCCTCTGACTGACGCCGGACAGCGCGAGGCACCACGGCAGACGCCTCTTCCTCGTGATCCTGCACCGCCCCCATGTGATCCCGCACGGTGCGTCCGTCCAGCACCCGCCTGTCGCGAAACACGAAGCTCAGGATTTCGTGGAACCAGACCCGCCGTCCCATCCGGTAATACCACCGCGTGGCATGCCGGATCTTCGCATCCCTGCGCCACATCAGCCGCCTGAGCGCCCGGGGCCGGACCTGACAGGTCACCTCCATGATCTTGACCCACAGGAACACCCGCCATGCCGGCATCCGCTTCATGGACAGGATCTGGTGCTTGTAGTCCCAGCGCGTCAGGTCCGGCTGGATGACTTCCCGGTTCTCCGCTAGCCGATAATAGGGCGTCCAGCGATGGGGCGTCACGTACAGCAGCTGGACCTGATCGGGATCGTAATCGATTAACTGTCTCAGTCCCTGCCAGAAGTCCCTGTCCGTCTGCTCGTCAAAGCCGGCCACCCAGGTCGCCATGGACAGAATGCCGTGCTGACGCAGCAGCCGGATGGCTTCACGATCGACCGAAGGTGCGGCGCCTTTCCGGATCAGCTTCAGGGTCGGCTCATCCGTGGTTTCCATCCCCATCAGAAACCGTTCAAAGCCGGCCTGTTTGTAGAGATGCAGTTCGTTTCGATCCCGCACGATATCCCCGGCCCGGGTCGATCCGACCAGGGTGATGTCGAGGTTCCGGGCGATGATGGCCTTCAGAAACGCCAGCCACGGCCTGCGCCCGGCGCTGGGATTCTCGTCGGCAAAGTTGAACACCTCGACACCGTGCTCGCGGTGCAACCACGCGATCTCGTCGGCCAGCTTCTCCGGATCACGGTGCCGCCAGCGGGTCCAGAAGCCACGCTGTCCGCAGTAGTTGCAGAGATGCGGACAGCCCCTTGAGAACTGGATCACCACAGCACGCTTCCCGCCCCAATAGCTGTATCGCCGGTGATCGATCAGCTCCCATCCCACCCGGTAGTCATCCAGCGTCTGGATGACCGGGGCAGCCGGAGTCGCGAAAGGTCCGCCCCCCCGACGGAAAGCCAGCCCGGGAATGGCCGCCAGGTCCTCGCCGCGCACGAGCGCCGCGATCAGACGACGCGCGATTTCCTCGCCCTCCCCGCGCACGATGACATGGACCCACGGTTCCGCGGCCAGAATCTCTCGCCAGAAATAGGTGGGATGAACGCCGCCGTAGATGATCGTCGCCCCGGGCAAACGCGCGTGGATCCGGCGCGCGACGTCCGCGATGATCGGGTGACCCGAGGATGATCCGGAATGACCGAACAGCACGGCGTCGGGCGCATGCCGCACCGCCGCCTCGACCAAGTCCTCGATGGCCATCGGCCCCAGCTCGCCGTCCAGCAGGCTCACCTCATGGCCATCGTCGATCAGCGGTCCCCCGACCGCCAGCAGGCCCAGCGGGGGCAGCTGCTCACGGGGAATACGGCTCCCGATGGCCGGGTGAGGAACATTGATCAAGAGTATGCGCATGCTGCCTCCGCGGCTGGGGACGGACTGCCATTCCGGCAGCGACGTACACGCGGATCCTGGGGGACGGGCTGCGCCGTGGCATGAGCCGAAGCTGAGCAATTTCTGCGCAAACGCAGAGAGCCGGACCGGGAACCGCCCGGACCGGTGCAGGAATTCAGGCCGCCTCGGCCTGCACCTCGACCGCCGGCGCCGGTTCCAGAGGCAGGGTGACGGTGAAGGTCGTGCCCTGTCCCAGCTGGCTGCGGACGGAGATGTCGCCGCCCATGGCCTTCACCAGCCGGCGGCAGATCGCCAGCCCCAGCCCGGCACCGTCATGGGCCCGGGTGATGGATTCGTCCGCCTGGGCAAAGTGCTCGAACATGCGCGGCACGAAGTCCGGATCGAGGCCGGGCCCCGTATCGGCGACCGTGAGGTGGACGGAGCGCCCCTTGACCGCCGATCCGATCCGGATCTCCCCCTCGGCTGTAAAGGCAGCTGCATTCTTGGTCAGACACTCCAGGGCCTGGCGGATATGGGCCTCATCTCCCAGCCAAAGCCCCTGCGCTCCGGAGTCGATCCTGACCGCGACCGGGCGCTCGGTGACGGCCGCGCGGGTCTGGACCACAAGGTCGTTCAGCATGGCATCGAGGTCGAAGGCGGCGACATCCAGCTCCACACGCGATTGCTCGAGACGCGTCACCAGCAGGATCTGTTCGATCATTCGCAACAGGTCATTGCCGGAGGCCTTCAGGACTTTCAGATGACCCTGCTGGATCGGACTCAGCTCGCCATGCCGCATGATCTCGGCCATTCCCAGCACTCCATTGAGCGGAGTCCTCAGCTCGTGACTGATATTGGCGAGAAAGCGCGTCTTTGCCTCGCTGGCGGCCTCGGCCCGGTCCCGTGCATCGGACAGATCTCGCTGGTTCTGCTCCAGGGCTCTCGTAATCCGGTCCAGCGACACGCCCAGCACCACGGCCCCACCGATCAGCGCGCCGATCAGGACGATGAACAGGGGCCTGGCCCGCCTCAGAACCTCCGCACCGGGACGGCTCGGGGTCCATGCCAGCACACCCAGCCGGCGGCCTTCGGTATCGACGAGCGGGAAGCCCACCTGATTGGCTCTCGGCACCGCCACATATTCGGTGCCCTCCAGAGCGAGGTCACGAGTGAAATTGTCGACCATGGACGAGATGTTGCGCATCGAAATGACGACCGGGTCCCGGTCTGGTCGAGCCACCGTCTCGTCTTCGGGAACCACGGTGGACGCCGCCGTCAGATAGGTCACACCATCGACCTTCATCATGCCCGTCCACGACTGGGCGGCCTCGAACCCCTGCCCGTCAACCCGCTTGAGCTGCATGGCCTCGACCACGGGCCGGGTCGCCGCCTCAACCTCTGCCCGAGCGGCTTCCGGCAGGGCCTCCCCGGCGCGGGAGGCCAGAACCATTCGGCCGTCCGACCGGTAGGCGACAGTCAGGTCATGGTGCTGATACTCGGTGTAATAATCAGAGAAGTTCAGCTGCATCCAGCTGGTGTCGTCACGCGTGAACGCGGCCACGGCGTCATTCCAGACCGTAGCCGATTGCACGTCCTCCAGCGTCCGCTCCTGCATGCGCTGTAGTCCGACCCAGGCCAGCTGGATCTCCGCGTCCTTGTGAATCTTGTCGATCGACCGCGCCGCAAAGGCGAACAGCCCGAGCGCTCCCGCCAGTACCAGCGCGCCCACCAGCAGGGCCGCGACCAGCACCCGCCTCAATTCCGGTCTGTGCGACGAAGGAATGTCCGACATTCCTGCAGTGTGCTGACCAGTTCGTAAAATCGCGTTATCCGCAATGGCTAACAACGTCTGACACTCGCGGAAACACGATCTTAAGGGCGGGGCACCAAACCTTCCTTATCGGCCGGAGCCTGAGCCATGCGTCTGAACTTTTCCGCCCCCACCGTGCACGCCGGTGCGGGGATCCTGGGCCTTCTGCTCCTCGCCTTCGCCTCCCCTGTGCTGGCACAGGACAGCGTCTGGACATGGAGCGGTCAGATCACGGCCGTGTCCGACTACCGGGACCGGGGCTACACCTTGTCCGACCAAGGACCGGCGCTGCAGGGCGAACTGACCGTCGCCCATGTCAGCGGATTCTACGGCGGCGTCTGGGCCTCGACCATCGATGACTACGGCCTCGGACCCGACGGCGACGGCGCCCGCGTCGAGGTTACCCTCTACGCCGGCTGGTATGGCAGCGTCAGCGGTTGGGACGTCGACGTCGGCGTCTGGGACAATCGCTATCCCGACGGTACGGACGTCGACTATGTGGAGTTCCCGGTCCGGATCGGTCGCTCGATCGGCGATGCCGCATGGACGCTTGGCGTCATCTACGCGCCTTCCCAGACCGGTCTGGGCGACGCGGACAACACCTATCTCTGGACCCGCATCGACTATGCCCCGACCGGCTGGCCGGTCAGTATCAGCGCCACTGTGGGCCACGAAGACGGGGGGTTCGCACCGGACGGCAAGGTCGACTGGACGCTGGCCGCCGAGCGCTCCATCGGCCCTGCCACCCTCGGCGTCGCCTGGGTCGACAGTGACACCGAGGACCACGCACTGGTCCTCAGCGTGGGCGTGGGGTTTTAGGGCACGGCCCCGGCCCGCGCCGGGGGCGGGCCGTCTCACCGCAGCATTTTACAACTGCCCGGCTCAGACCTATCCTGAACCCGTCCGGATCAGGGACGCCCTCAAGCTCAGGAACCGTGGATGCCGGGCGCTGCCGCACTGCAGGAAACCGAGGGCGGAGTCCGCGATGCCTGCCTGCGCGCGGCGCTTGAGATCATCATTTCTGATGGGGCGGACCGCCTGTCGATCCGCGAAGTGTCCCGGCGGCTCGAACTGTCCCATCAGGCGCCCTATAAACATTTTGAAAGCCGCGACCAGTTGATCGCCGAGGTCATCGGCGGCTGTTTCGATGAGTTCGGTCGATCTCTCCAGACGGCTGCCGAGGCGGCGGAGGAGCCGGTTACCGCCCTGCTCGGCATGGGCCAGGCCTATCTGCGCTATGCCGCAGACAATCCGGCCAAGTATCGGATCATGTTCTCCGATCCCCTGCCCCCTGCTGCCCGCGATCTCCGCATGGCCGGACAGGTCAAGGCCGCCTATGACGTCCTCCGGGACTCGCTTCTGCGGCTTTATCGGTCACAAGGGATGGCAACGGCGGTCGCCGAAGCCGATCGCAATGCCCTGCACATCTGGGCGACGCTGCACGGGCTGGCGACCATCCTGCAGCATGATACGACGCGGGTGCTCGAGCTGTCGCCCTCGCTTCTGGAAGACGCCCCGCACTACACTTTCGCCTGCCTGCGGCCCTTGCTCTTCCCCGGCAGCTAGGGGACCGCCCGCCGACCCGGACAACCGCGTGACAACCCAGGCTTCACCATAAGGGTTGACACTGTCACCCTTCAGGCAGTAACCGGTTTCGGCGCGTGATCCAGCGCCAGTCGCCGGGGAAGGGGGACCCGTGTCGATCATCAGTCTGGCCAGCTACCGGCGTGCCCGCCCGGCGCGGCCCACCAAGGCCTGTGGCCCCGCCCTCGCTGATATCATGGATGCGCTTCACCGGAATGGTGGTGCCCTGCATCGGTCCGAAGTCGCCCGCCAGGTTGCGGAGTGGCGCGGTTATCGGGCGCGACAGGACATCATCGCCATCGAGGAAGAACTCGACCAGGCCTTGCGGGATTACCTCGCCACGGCCGATACCCGGACACAGCCGCCGCTCCTGTTTCAGCCTTTCGGTCCGCGCAGTTACCGCTGGGCCCTGACCGACGCCGGGCGTGCCCTCCTCTCGGACCGCCATGTATCCCGTCGTCGAACCCGATAGCCCGATGACCGCGTCGCCGGAGGGGCCCATGAAGCGCGATCCCGCTCTCCCGGAGGCCGAGTCCGTTTCGTCACCGTCGACCTTCGTCCCCGGCTCGGACCGCCCGCTCTCCGCATCGCGCATGCCGGTCCTGCTCGGCCTGTTCGTCAACTGGGTCGTCCGGGATGGCAAGGGCTGGGTCCGGCGTCTCTAGCGGACAGTCGCCCCGGTCACCACGACGTGGACAACCTTCCCCGCTGCCGCCGTCGGGTCAGCGACATCGACCCTTGTGCCGTCATAGGCGCGCGTGACTGCAGTACCATACGCGCGGGAGCCGCCGTCCTGGTGCTCAACCTGACACTCTTCCAGTCTCGTTTCCGCCGAGACCACGCAGCTGATCTCAACTCGCGCCCACTCACTCGAGCCGGTTCGGGCGCGTCTCGCGGGCGGGAAGGTCGCCCGGGGAATCGATCTCAGGTCCGTCAGGATGGGAAGCGAGTCCCGAGGCTCATCAAGTCGGCGGTCGCAGTGCTCGATGACCCGGTCAAGGTTGGCATGCTGCTCGGGCAGGTCGATACGGACGGCGACAGGGGGCGATTGTTCGTCGTCAAGGCGCATGACGAGTTCGCCTCCCCCTCTCATGATGCGGGCCATGCGCTCATCATAGTCTACGCTCAGGGTCCCCGACGCCAGGGTCGCCGTCGGAAGGCTTGTCGTGCGCCCGTCGGCCCGGCTCAGCCGCACCGAATAGCGGTCACCCTCGACAGACGGCAGGCCCGTCACGACGACGTTCAGCGTCCCCCCTCCGTAGCAGGTCACATTGACGACGAGCCCGCTGGAATAGCCGACGCTGGCGACGCTCGAGATATTGTCCTCGGCAACCGCATAATCCCAGTCAGTCCCGGGATCCGGGCCGTGCAGCGGCAGGCCTGCAGCGCTGCCCAGAAGATACGCCATCACCAGAGCAATCATCGCGGCCTCCCACAGCTGGCTTGCGGGCGCACGCTACGGGCTGAGCGGTCTTTGTGCCAGTGCAGCGCCTTATCCCCGCCCGCGATATCCCGACACGCCCTGCTCCGGCAGCCAGACACCGTCTGGCACCCCCCCGGTCTGCCAGAAGACATCGATCGGGATCCCGCCGCGCGGGTACCAGTAGCCGCCAATCCGCAGCCATTTGGGGTCCAGCAGCGTCACCAGGCGCTTGCCGATGGCCACGGTACAGTCCTCGTGGAAGGCGCCGTGGTTGCGGAAGCTGGTCAGGTACAGTTTCAGGCTTTTGGACTCGACCAGCCAGTCCCCCGGCACATAGTCGATCACCAGATGGGCAAAGTCCGGCTGGCCCGTGACGGGGCACAGGCTGGTGAACTCGGGCGCGGAAAAGCGCGCCACATACAGCGTGTCCGCATGCGGATTGGGCACCCGCTCCAGCTGGGCGGAGTCGGGGTCGGTCGGTTGGTGCGCCTGCGCACCCAGCTGGCTCAGGCCGGAGGTGTCGGTGGTCATGGGGGGCCTTTAGCGGGTTGCGCGCCCGGTGAAAATGGCGCGGTGACGCGGCGTCCTGTACCCTGCTTCATCATCCTCCGACTTGATCGGAGGATCGGACCGGGCACTCCGTCAGCCGTCGCGGTCGGCACCGATCCTCGGGTCGAGCCCGAGAATGACGATGGGATCAGGGCAACAACTACGATAGCCGCCCCCGAACTCCCTCGCCCTTTCAACCTCCCCTCCGCATCCCGAACCGCTCTCCCCGCCCCGGGTCGCGGATGATGGATACTGTCCGGTTGCCAATACCGCCGCAGGAACGCCGCCATGATCCCAGACCATTCAGACGGTTCAGACGGTCTTTTTCACCGTCTGAATTCCGCTCCCTCCCGATTTCAGACCATTCAGACCATTCAGACCATTCAGACGATGTTTTTCACGCCCACCTCCATCACCCCGCCACTCGCCCGTTGCCTTCCCCCGCGACAGCCGTCTATCCGTAGCCAAAGACAACGGAGGAGCCGTCCATGACCATTCCCGCTTCCCTGCAAAAGGGGCTGAAGCTGCCGGTGATTGCGGCGCCCATGTTCCTGGTCTCCGGGCCGGACCTGGTGGTCGAAGCCTGCAATGCCGGGGTCATCGGCACCTTTCCGTCGCTGAACCAGCGGACGACCGAGGGCTATCGCGAGTGGCTGAAGGACATCAAGGCGCGGCTGAAGCCCGACGCCGCGGCCTTCGGCGTCAACCATATCGTCCACCCGACCAATCCGCGGCTGATGGCCGACATGATGGTCTCGGTCGAGGAACAGGTGCCGCTGATCATCACCTCGCTCGGCGCGGTGCGCGATGTGGTCGATGCCGTGCATGGCTATGGCGGGGTCGTATTCCACGACATCGCCAATGTCCGCCATGCGCGCAAGGCTGCCGAGGCCGGGGTCGACGGCCTGATCCTTGTGGCCAATGGTGCGGGCGGTCACGCCGGGGTGGTCAATCCCTTCGCCCTGATCGAGGAGGTCCGCAGTTTCTTCGACGGCACCCTGATCCTGTCGGGCTGTCTGTCGACCGGCCGCGACATCGCCGCCACCCGCATGCTGGGCGCCGACTTCGCCTATATGGGCACCCGCTTCATCTCGACCGATGAGTCGATGGCCCAGGGCGAATACAAGCAGATGATCGTCGACGCCGGCGCCTCTGACATCACCTATACGCCCGCTGTCTCGGGTATTCCGGCCAATTTCCTGACGCCGTCGCTGATCGAAAACGGGATCGATCCCAAGACCCTGCCCGAGCACAAGCTGGACATGGCCGATGAAGCCAAGGCCTGGAAACCTGTCTGGTCTGCGGGTCAGGGGTCAGGCGGCGTGCACGACGTCGTGCCGGTCGCCGACCTCGTGGCGCGCATGCAACACGAATACCGTCAGGCTTCGGAGCAATTCGCCAGAGACAGCAAGTTCGGCTAAGGGGGCGGCGCCTGCTTCAATTGTCCCTGTACGGAGCCTTCATGCGCCCCTTCCTGACCGGCCTTGCGGCCCTGACCCTTCTGGCGGTCTCGACCCCGGCAGCTGCCCAGAGCCTGGCCGGTGGTGACTGGGCCTTCGGTGTTGGTGCCGGCACCGACAACCGCTCCAAGGACGTCTCCAAATCCGGCACGGACGCCTGGGGCTGGGGCCTGGCGGAATGGACCAGCGGCGACGGCTTCTTCTACGGCGGTGCCGGAGCTGAAACCATCGACAGCTCGGGCTCGAACCTCGAGATCGAGGCGGGCTTCGGCATTCGTCCGCAGATGGCGGGCTTCGACTTCGACCTCAACGCCACGCACAAGTGGCGGGTCGATGCCAATCCGGGCTCGGACGACGACGCATGGGAGTTTACCGCCGACGTCAGCCGCGCCATCGGCCCGGCCAAGGCCAGACTGCGGCTGCAGTATTCGCCGGACGGCACGGGCGCGACCGAAGCCTGGACCTGGGTCGAGGCGCGCGCCAGCTGGGACCTGACCCTCGACACCGCCCTGTCCGCCGGCATCGGCCGCCGCGAACAGGACCTGTCGGTCGACTACACGGGCTGGGACGTGGGCGTGACCTGGCAGCTGGCCCCGGCCGTTGACCTCGATCTGCGCTATCACGACACCGACGCCGACCCGAACCTGTTCGGCGATCAGTACGGCTCCGCCCTCGTCGCCAACGTCGGCTTCTACTTCTAAACCTTGGCTGTAGTCCCTATATAGGGCGCATGACCTTTCGATCCACGACACTAGAGCGCGCCTATGAACTGGCGCGCGAGGGCCGCTGCCGGACCGTCGGCGACATCAAGATCCAGCTGAAGCTCGAGGGCTACGAGCGCATCCGCGAGTCCCTCTACGGCGGCACTCTCAACGCCGCGCTCCGCGAGCTGTGCCGCGAGCACTACGCCGCTGGGGAGACCGATAGCACTGCCAAGGCTGACGGCCCGGCCTAGCCCAGCGCCTGATCGAGGTCGGCGATCAGGTCGTCGACGTCCTCGACACCGACCGACAGGCGGATCAGGCTTTCGGTGACGCCGCCCGCCTCGCGGACCTCCTTGGGCACCGAGGCGTGGGTCATGATGGCCGGGTGGTTCACGAGGCTTTCGACCCCGCCCAGCGATTCGGCCAGGGTGAAGACCTCGACCCGCTCCAATACCCGGCGTGTGCGGTCCAGGTCGCCGTCGATGACCACACTGACCATGCCACCAAAGCCGCCCGTCATCTGCCGGCACGCCAGCTCATGGCCCGGGTGGCTGATCAGGCCCGGATAGATGACCCTGGCGATCCCCTTGCGGGTCTCCAGCCAGCGGGCCACCGCCAGCGCATTCTCGCAGTGGGCCTTCATGCGCAGGCCCAGAGTCTTCAGCCCCCGGTTGGCGAGAAAGGCATCGAACGGCCCCATGATTCCGCCGACCGAGTTCTGCAGAAACTTCAGCTGCGTCGCCAGCTCGGCGTTCGCCGTCACCAGCACCCCGCCCACGATGTCCGAGTGGCCGTTCAGATATTTGGTCGCCGAGTGCATGACGATGTCCGCCCCCAGACTGATCGGCTGCTGACAGAATGGCGTGGCAAAGGTGTTGTCGACCACCAGGACCAGGCCGCGGGCCCTGGCGATCTTCGACAGGGCCGCGATGTCCGCCAGCTTCATCAGGGGATTGGTCGGGGTCTCGACCCAGATCATCCGGGTCCTGTCGGTGATGGCCGCCTCGACCACGGAAGGATCGGCCATGTTCACATAGGCGAAGTCCAGCCCCATCGAGCGCCGCCGGACCCGCTCGAACAGCCGCCACGAGCCCCCGTACAGGTCGTCACCCGTGACGATGTGACTGCCGGCATCCAGCAGTTCCAGCGCCGTCGAGGTCGCCGCCATACCGCTGGCAAAGCCAAAGCCATGCGTGCCGCCCTCAAGGTCCGCGATACAGGCCTCGAAGGCCTCGCGCGTCGGGTTCTTGCCCCGCGCGTACTCGTAGCCCTTGTTCACGCCGGGGCTTTCCTGGGCATAGGTCGATGTGGCGTAGATCGGCGTCATGACCGCGCCCGTCGTCGGGTCGGGACGCTGTCCGGCATGGATGGCGCGCGTGGAGAATCCCGGGCGGTTCTTGCGGTCGGTCATGCGGGGATAGGCTCTCTACAGAAGGGTTCGCTGGAAGAAGTCCGACGCCATGCGGTGAACCTCCATCCACTGGGCGGGGGTATAGATGTGCCCGGCACCACGCAACACCTGCAGCCGGACCGGCACATCCGCCTGCCGCAGGAAATCCACCCACCGGCGGGTGCTTTCGGGCGAAACATGGGTATCGTTCTGGGACTGGATGACCAGCACCGGAATGCGACGGCGTGGCGGGCGCGGCACATAGACATCCCAGCCTCCGGCGACACCAATGGCGGCCGCCGCGCGACTGTTCCCGAGTGCGCCGTCCACGGCGACGTAGGACCCCAGCGAATAGCCCATGATGCCGACGCGGCGGCGGTCGATGCCCGACCCGATCATCCAGTCCACGGCATCGCTACCGACCGCGCGCCACGCATCCATCACGGGTTCCGGTCGCACCCCGTCATCCGCGGCCGCGTCGTAATAGGCCGGCACCATGACCTTGAAGCCCTCGGTCGCAAACGTCTCTGCCAGGGTCAGATAGGCCGGGCCGATACCTCCCGAACCATGCAGGAAGACAATGGCCGCCCCGTTCGGCAGTGCCGGGACATAGACGGCTGCACGGATCGGCCTTCCCCGGCTCTCGAAAGTCAGGGTCTCGACGGAAAAGGCCGGCTGTTGTGCCCGGGTCGCCCCGGCGAGCCAGGGCGTCGCGGCCGCCGCCATCAGAAGCTGCCGCCGTGTCCTCCTCATGCCAAGGTCCCGTCGAAGAACCGTCCGGCGACGTCGAACACGGTCCGCCATTCGTCCGGGTCAAAGCGGTGGCGCGGCGAGGTCAACTCATAGGTCTCGACCGGCACTTCCGCGGCGGCGAGGGTCGCAGCCCGCTCCGTGACGCGCCTTGCCGAAACCAGCGGATCTCCATCGGCATAGACGAACAGCACCGGCGGCCGGTGACGGATGTCGGCGACGTCCAGCGAACCTCCGGAGGCCACGCCGACGAAGGCCTGCGCGCCGCCTTCTTCCAGCACCCCATCCAGCCCCAGCGACCCGCCGCGCGAAAAGCCAAGCGCGCCGACGCGGTCCGGGTCGATTCCCGGTCGCTGCCCCAGCCATCCCAGACCGTCCAGGATGGCCCGGCGCCATCGCCGCGCCGCTACAGCCGTGCTCCGTCTCTGATTGGGCGTCGCATCGAAATAGTTGGGCATCAGACAGTGATAGCCGCGCGCCGTCAGCGAGAGAGCGCCCTCGGTGAAGATGTGGACATCGTCCTGGGCACCCCCGCCGCCGTGCAGCAGGGCCACCGCCGCCCCGGCCATAGGCCCCCGGCGCGCCTCACCAACGGGCGAAAACAGCAACCCGTTGATCGGAAATGATCCGCTGGGATAGCTGACCAGCGATATCCCCAGCGCGGCCGGATCCTGCGCGCGCGCCAGCTGCGGCCAGCCCACCGTCGTCGCCGCGAGGCCCCCGATCAGAAGCTGGCGACGATCCGGGGTCATCTCACCGGTTCAGGCTCAGGTGGTTGATCAGGTCGGTCCGGGTGATCAGGCCGACAAACCGTTCGCCGTCCAGCACAATCGCCACGCGATCGCGGTCGAACAAGGGCACGAGGGCCTCGAGGGACTCATTGACCTGAACCGTATCCAGATCGCGCGTCATGACCTTGGAAACCGGCAGTTTGAACCGCTCTTCCCGCGTGATGGCGTCGGTGTTCATGGTGTGCACCAGGTCGCTCTCGTCGACGATTCCGACCAGCCGTCCCTCGCTGAAGATCGGCAGTTGCGAGACATCGGCGCCGCGCATCCGTTTGAACACCGTGTCCAGGGTGTCGTCCGGCCCGGCGAAGACAACCGCGCCATCCTCGTACTTTCGGGTGATCAGATCGGACAGGTCGCCATGCAGCTCGCGCTCGCCCAGCCCCTGGTCGGCCAGCCAGGCATCGTTGTAGACCTTGGACAGGTACTTGGCGCCGGTATCGCAGACGAAGGTCACGCAGGACCTGGCCTCGGACTGCTCGCGACACCAGCGCAGGGCGGCGGCAATCAGCGTCCCCGATGACGAGCCCGCGAGAATACCCTCTTTCAGCAGCAACTCGCGGACCGTGGCGATCGCCTCGGCATCCGGGATCGAATAGGCCTTGTTGATCAGATCCATATGGGCGGTTTCGGGCACGAAATTCTGGCCGATGCCCTCAACCGTATAGCTGCCTTCCGGCCCCGGCACGCCCTCGTTGACGATACCGGCCAACGTCGAGCCGACGGGGTCGGCGAGAATGATCTCGGCCCTTGATCCCTTTGACTTCAGAAACTGGCCGATGCCGGTGATGGTGCCCCCCGAACCGATACCCGCAACAAAGGCATCGACCTTGCCGTCCATCTGCTCCCAGATCTCGGGGCCCGTGGTCTCGAAATGGGCGAGCGAGTTGGCGTCATTGGCAAACTGGTTGACGTAGTAGCCGCCCGGGATCTGCTGCGCCAAACGTTCAGCCATGTCGGTGTAGTATTCGGGATGTCCATGCGGCACGTCCGAGCGCGTCAGCCGGACGTCGGCGCCCATGGCTCTCAGATGCTGGATCTTCTCCTTGGACATCTTGTCGGGGATGACCAGAAGCACCTTGTAGCCCTTGGCCTGACCGACCAGCGTCAGGGCCAGACCGGTGTTGCCCGCCGTCGCCTCGACGATCGTCCCGCCGGGCTTGAGCCAGCCCTCCTTCTCGGCCGCCGCGATCATCGACAGCGCGATCCGGTCCTTGATCGACCCACCCGGGTTCTGGCTTTCCAGTTTCAGGAACAGGCGGCATTTGCCGGTGTCCATGCGGCTGACCTCGACCATGGGCGTCTTGCCGATCAGGTCGAGCAGCGAGGCGGTGGGACCGGCAAGGACCGGTTTGGGGGCAAGCGACATCCAGAACTCCTGAGGTTTGGACCGGAAGCTGGTCCGGTCGCCCGCTCAGGTCAAGCCGAACGCCCGCTACACTCCGGGGATCGCATAGCCGTAGAGGCCGATGCAGCCATCCAGTTCACGTTCCAGAATGGTGTCGCCACCGGTCTCATTGGTCTCCAGCCATGCATCCAGCGCGCCGCTGCTGTCGTCGATCGACAGGCCTTCGCGGGATGCGGCCTCCAGTCGGCTGGCATCGGCGGCCCGCATCAGCGTGGCTGCAAGCTCCGCAGTCTCGCGATTCTCGACCGTGGGGTCGGCTTCGGCCGCCTGGGCCGTAAGAACGGCGGTGAACAGGAACACCCCGGTGCAGTTGACGGCCTGCCGATGGGTCGGCGGGTCTTGCGGGGCGGTCGACAGGGCGAAGGACAGGGCCAGGGCCGTGATCAGCATGTGAATCTCCTGTGAGACCGCCAGTCTGCGTCTCGCCGCGCGCTGCTCAACCTACGGAACCTGACGACAAAACCTGCCGAAGCGCGTTATGGACGGATGATGACAAAGCCCCCTCGCCGCCCGCCCGCCGGACTTCCGGACAAGGACACCCTGCTCGCCTTCCTGCGCGACACCGGCTCGGCCCAGAAGACCGACATCGCCCAGCACTTCGGCCTGAAGGGCGCCGACCGGCGCGCACTGCGCCAGATGATCCGCGAACTGGAAGACGAGGGCCGGCTGGGCCGGCGCGGTCGCAAGGGGCTGAGTGAAGCCGGGGGTCTGCCCCCCGTCGGTGTCGCCGACGTCGTCGAGCGCGATGTTGACGGTGAGATGATGGTGCGCCTGGTCGAGGCGTCCGAGGATGCGCCGTCCGCCGTTCTGATGCCGGATCGCAAGACTGGTGGCCCGGCCCCGGGGCTGGGTGACCGGTTGCTGGTCCGGTTCGCGCGGGGCGACAACGGCTGGGAGGCCCGGCTGATCAAGAAGCTGGACACCGGGGCCGACCGGGTGCTGGGTGTCATCCGCCGCTCTGCCCGACAGGTCCGGATCGAATCCGTCGACCGCCGCGCCAAGGACACGCTCATCGTACACGACACCCAGGTCGAGGGCCTCAAGGATGGCGATCTGGTGCTGGCGGCTGTCGAAAAGGGCACCAGCCGTCATGGTCCGAAGCGGGGCAAGGTCCTGGAGATGCTCGGCCGCGAGGACGACCCGCGCGCCGCCTCCCTGATCGCCATCCACAGTCACGGCTTGCCGACCGGCTTTTCCGAGACAGTCGAGTCCGAGGCGGAGGATCAGGCCCTGCCGTCGCTGAAGGGACGCGAGGACCTGCGCGACCTGCCGCTGATCACCATCGATCCGGCCGACGCGCGCGACCATGACGACGCCGTCTTCGCCCAGGCCGACGAGGATGCCAGCAATCCCGGGGGCTGGATCGTCTGGGTCGCCATCGCCGACGTCGCCGCCTATGTCCGCCCGGGCTCGGCGCTGGACCAGCAGGCCCGTGACAAAGGCAACTCGACCTACTTTCCGGACCGGGTTGAGCCCATGCTGCCCGAGGTGCTGTCGAACGGCCTGTGCAGTCTGAAGGTCGGCGAGAATCGCGCCTGTCTGGCTGTCCGCATGGTGTTCGATGCCGAAGGCAAGAAGCGGAGCCACCGGTTCGTCCGCGGCCTGATGCGGTCGCACGCCAGCCTGTCCTACGAGCAGGCGCAGGCCGCAGCGGATGGCCGCTTCGACGACGTCACCGGCCCCATCGTCGACGTCATCCTCAAGCCGCTCTGGGCGGCCTATCGGACCATGTTGAAGGGCCGCAAGAAGCGCGCGCCGCTGGCCATCGAGAGTCTCGAGCGCAAGATCAATATGTCGCCGAAGGGCGAAATCATCTCGATCGAGCCGCGGGTCTCGCTGGAGGCGCACCGGCTGATCGAGGAGATGATGATCCAGGCCA
>CAXICH010000016.1:0-18347 GCA_964022245.1 uncultured Alphaproteobacteria bacterium | reverse complement strand
GCATCGGGCTGTATCCGGGAACCTTCGATCCCGTCACCAATGGCCATATGGACATCATCGGCCGGGCCGTGAAGCTGGTTGATCGTCTGGTGATCGGCGTCGCCCAGAACGACGACAAGGGGCCGCTGTTCACGACTGCTGAGCGGGTCGAGATGGTCAGGACCGAGGTCATGGGTCTGAAGGCAGACATTGTCGTCCAGCCGTTTGATACGCTGTTGATGCATTTCGCGGAATCGCTGAATGCCAGCGTGATTGTGCGGGGTTTGCGGGCTGTGGCCGACTTTGAGTACGAGTTCCAGATGACGGCCATGAACCAGCGCCTGAACAGCGAGATCGAAACCGTGTTCTTGATGGCCGATCCGCGCCATCAGGCCATCGCGTCGCGACTGGTCAAGGAGATCGCCCGCCTGGACGGGGAGATCGAGAGTTTTGTAAGCCCCGCGGTCGCGGCGCGTGTCCGGACCCGGGTCAAGAGCGGAAACTGACAGGTGATGAAGATGCTGATGAAGTCCCGCCGCGCCTTGACGCTTTCCGCCCTGCTGTTGGGTGCAGGCCTCGGTGCGGCGCCGCAGACTGCCCTGGCCCAGGAGGCGTCCAGTTGGCGTTCCGTGCCGGCGGACCGTCTTCTGGTTGTTGAGACCAGCAAGGGGCGGGTTCTGGTCGAGTTGTTTCCCGAAGTAGCGCCGGCCCACGTCGAACGCGTGTCCACCCTCGCGGAGTCGGGGTTCTATGACGGACATACATTTCATCGGGTGATCGAGGGCTTCATGGCCCAGACGGGCGACCCCCTGGGGACGGGGGGCGGCGGCAGTGATCTGGCCGACGTGAATGCCGAACTGACGTTCCGACGGGGACGCGACAGCGGATTTGTGCTGATCGAGGGGAGTGGTCCAGGCATGCGGGGGACCATGCGAGGCCTGTCGATCGTTACCCAGCCGGACAGCCAGATGATGGTGACCGCAGATTTCAAGGTCGGGGCCCAGGGGATTTTCTGCCCCGGCGTGGTGGGCATGGCCCGTGCGGGCAGCCTCGACAGCGCCAACAGCCAGTTCTTCCTCATGACCGGACGGGAGGATGCGCTCAATGGCATCTACACCCCGTTTGGCCGCATCGTGGACGGGCTCGACGTCGTCAAGGCCCTCAAGGCCGGGCCCGAGGCGGACAATGGTCGGGTCGGAGCGAATCCGGACATTCTGGTGCGGGTGCGGATGGCGACCGCGCTGCCGGAGAGCGAACGCCCTTCGGTGCGGGTCCTGCGGGACGAAAGCCCCGAGGCGATGCAGCTTGTTGCAGAGGCGCGCGCGGCCCGGGGATCGAACTTCAACATCTGTGACGTCCAACTGCCGTCGCGCGTCGAAGACGCCAGCTAGGGAGGGAGCCGGATGCGCTCTGGAAGCTCTGTGAAGGTCCTGATCAGTCTGGTCGCCCTGGCGATGGCCAGTTCGGCTGCGGCGCAGGAGGCTCCCCCTCCGGCCCAGCCGGCCGAGGCGGCCCCGGTCACCGCAATGCCGCCCCCTTCACAGGACTGGCGTCTGGTCGCGCCCGAGAACCTGCTGATCATCGATACGACCAAGGGCCGCGTGCTGGTCGAACTGGCGCCGGACGTCGCGCCGCTGCACGTCGAGCGCATTCGCCTGTTGTCCGGCCTCGGTTTCTATGACGGCCTGGCCTGGCACCGGGTGATCGACTGGTTCATGGCCCAGACGGGCGATCCGCTGGGCACGGGTGACGGGCAGAGCGCCTATCCCGACCTGGTCGGGGAGTTCACCTTCCGTCGGGGCCCCGACATGGATTTCACCCCTGTGGCCGCTCCGATGGGAGCCCTGCTCGGCTTCGTTGGCTCCCTCCCGGTCCAGACCCAGCCCGCAGAGCTGATGCCGCGCACCAGCGACGGCATGGTCCACGGCTGGGCGATCTACTGCCCGGGTGTGGCCGGTATGGCGCGGGACGAGGACCCCGACACGGCCAACAGTCAGTTTTTCCTGATGCGACAGGCCTACCCGTCGCTCGACAAACGCTACACGGTGTGGGGACGGGTGATCGTGGGACTCGACGTTGTGCGGGCGCTCAAGGTCGGGGAGGAGCCCAGCGGCATGGTGCCGGGCGAGCCGGATCGGATGCTGCGGGTTCGTGTGGCCTCGGACCTGCCGGTAGAAAGTCGTCCCGCAGCCCGCGTGTTGGATGCCGGTTCACCGATCTTTGCCACGACCATCGAGAGCGTCCGCCAGCAGCGCGGCGCCGACTTCTCGATCTGCGATCTGGAGCTTCCGGTTCAGGTGAGCGACCCGGCTTTCCGCTGATCAGCGACGTCCGCCCGACCGCCGCCGGCGGCGGCGTCCGGATCGCATCCGTTCCAGCAACAGGCCCTCGCGCAGGCCCCGGTCAGCCACGCGCACCCGTTCGCACGGCCAGGCCCGCTGCACGGCTTCAAGAATGGCGGCGCCGGCCATGACAAGATCGGCACGGTCCGGGCCGATGCAGGGATTGCGGGCCCGGCCTTCAGGACCCAGGTCGAGCAGCAGATGGGCGGCCGCTTCGCAGTCGTGCCGGGTCATCCACAGCCCGTCGACACGATCGCGCTGGTAGCGAGGCAGTTTCAGATGGATGCCCGCCAGACTGGTGATGGCGCCCGAGGTGCCGACCAGATGGGCGCGCCCTTCGTCGAACAGGGCCTTTACCGTGCCGTTGACGGGAGCGGACTGGATGGCCAGCGTCATCTGGGCCACCATGGCTTCATACCAGGCCAGCGGATCGAGCGGTGTTTCGGGGTGCCCTTCGGCCAGGGTGACCACGCCGACCGGCGCTGACATCCAGCCGACCGTCTCGAAGCCACGATCGGCACGGACCAGCCAGGACAACTCGGTTGATCCACCCCCGACATCCACCACCAGTACCGCCTGTGCGCTGGCGTCGAGCAGATTGCGGCACCCCTCGACCGACAGGCGGGCCTCCTCGTCCGGCGTGATGATGCGGAGCTTCAGCCCGGTGCCGACCCGTACCCGGTCGATGAACTCGGGGCCGTTCTCGGCCGCGCGACAGGCCTGGGTGGCGACCGCGGCAATTCGTTCGGACGGAAGGCTTTTCTTGGCCACGCGTTCGGCGCAGATGGCGAGCGCATCGTAGGCCCGATCCATCGCATCGTCTGACAACCGTCCGGTGCGACTGATGCCTTCGCCGAGCCTGACGATACGGCTGAAAGAATCGACCACCCGGAAGCCGTCACGCGTGGGGCGCGCGATCAGCAGACGGCAATTGTTGGTCCCCAGATCGAGGGCGCCATAGAGTTGCGGCACCGAGGCCGCATCGCCAGGGCGGGGGGACCTTCCGTCGCGCCCCGCGGGCGCGCCGTCGATCTCCGGCATGGCTGAACTTTCAAAGGGGGAACCGAAGCAGTCCCCGTCTCCGACAGACTAACCGGATGGGATCGTCTGCGCCAAGCCAGTCTGTCGCGAAAATGAACAGAAGGGTCGGAGAGGGCTCAGGCGGGCTCCGCTAACCTGGCCCCATGATGAAGACCAGAGCTGCCAAATTCGGACTGGGCCAGAGTGTCCGCCAGCGGGATGACGCCTTCAGCGGTGTCATCCTTGACGTGGATGCCAGCTATGACGGGCCGGTCGGTGAGACCGGAGCGGTGTCGACCGATCAGCCCTTCTACAAGGTACTGGTGCTGGAGGAGTCGTCGGGCATCCTGGTCTATGCCGCCGAGCAGAGCCTTACGGTCGGACCCGACCCGGAGGGTGCAGCCCTTCCCCAGCTGAAGCGTTGGTTCACCCATGACGACCAGGGGCGGCTGCAGCCGCGATTCGTCGACCTCCACTGACGTGTCTTCGGCGGTCTGCGTATGGTCCTTGGTGCCGCGAGCGCCTAATGTGCCCGTGCCAATTCAGCCGATGCGAAGGGGACCCGATGTCCGATTTCGAGCATGTCTTTGAAGCCCCGCCCGAGGGGGCCGCCGAAGACTGGACCATTCCGCAGGACTGGTCGGCCTACACCCGGGTCGAACACGATACCTGGAACACCCTGTATGCCCGGCAGATGAAGATCCTGCCCGGGCGGGCCAGCCAGGCCTTTCTCAACGGGCTGGAGGCGCTGGACCTCAACACCGGGGGAATCCCCGACTTCGAGACCATGAACCCCAAGCTTCAGGCCCTGACGGGCTGGACCGTGGTCTGCGTGCCGGGTCTGGTGCCGGACGAGGTGTTCTTCGATCATCTCGCTAACCGCCGCTTCCCCTCCGGCCAGTTCATCCGCAAGCCCGATCAGCTGGATTATCTGCAGGAGCCGGACATCTTCCACGATGTTTTCGGCCATGTGCCCATGCTCACCGACCCCGACTTCGCAGCCTATATGGAGGCATACGGCAAGGGCGGGCAGCGGGCGGCGAAGCGCGGCATGCTGGCCAACCTGGCCCGGCTATACTGGTACACGGTCGAGTTCGGCCTGATGAAGGAAGGCGACAACCTGCGCATTTACGGCGCGGGCATCGTCTCCTC
The DNA here is from genome assembly GCA_964022245.1 of uncultured Alphaproteobacteria bacterium. GTDB lineage: Bacteria > Pseudomonadota > Alphaproteobacteria > Caulobacterales > Caulobacteraceae > Brevundimonas. The sequence goes on along the minus strand of CAXICH010000016.1, from coordinate 13,854 downwards.
CTCGACCGAAAGCGTCTTTGCCCTCGAAGACCCGTCGCCGAACCGGCTGGGCTTTGACCTGGAGCGGGTGATGCGCACCCTGTACCGGATCGATGATTTCCAGCAGGTCTATTTTGTCATCGATAGCCTGGAAGGGCTCAAGGACGAGACGTTGAGGGACTTCGGCCCGATCTACGACCGCCTCGAGGGCAAGGACGACATTGCCATCGACGCGATCCTGCCCACCGACAGCGTGTTCACGCGCGGCACCCAGTCCTATGCCGCCAAGGGCGGGCGGTTCGCCGCCTAGGCGCGCTGGAACGGATAGAAGCCACTGCCGAGGCCGAGCAGACCTGTCAGTGCGTCGAGGGCGGTCCGGCTCTCGACCAGCAGAGCGGGATCGGCCAGGTCGCCCGGTGTCAGGCCTTCCCGATAGTGGCGCCCGGCCCAGTCGCTGAGTTTGGCGTGAAGCTCGGGCGTGAACCGCATGGCGCCATGGGTGGCGGCCAGTTCCTCTCCGGTCAGAACCACCCGAAGCCTCAGACAGGCGGGTCCGCCGCCGTTCCGCATGGACTGGCGTACATCCACATAGCGCACCTGACCGATGGGGCCGTTCGAGCCGGCGATCCGCTCGGCGACGGCATGACTGCGGGGATTGTCGCGCGTTTCCGTGGGGCAGATCAGGGTCAGGCGGTCCTCGCCGGGGAGCGACACGAGCATGGAATTGAACAGATAGCTGGAGATGGCGTCGGCCAGTGGCAGGTCGGCGGCGGAAACCTCGACAAATTTTGGCTCGAAGCCCGCGGCGGCGCGCCGGATCGCGTCCAGTGTGGCGGCCGTGTCCTCGAACGCCAGTTCGTGGAAGAACAGTGTGTCGAGGGCGCCCACACAGACGACGTCATTGTGAAAGGTGCCGCCGGCGATTGCGGCCCTGCCCTGGCGAGCCAGGACCACACCCGAGGCGCCATGGCGCCGGGCGAGGGCCTCGGACGCCTCGCGCGTCTGCCGGGCGGGGTAGGGACCGTCCCAGCCCTCCCAGGCTTCGCGTCCCCAGACCAGCAGATTGACGCCGGCGGATCCATGCTCCGCGCACAGGCGGACGTGATTGGCGGCGCCCTCATCCGCCAGATGGCCGACGGGTGGCAGGGCGTTGTGGACGGCGAAGCGGCCGGTATCCGGGAACAGGGCGTCGAGCGCCCGCTTCGTCTGGGCGTGTTCCAGCGACCGGTGCAGGTTGGTGACCAGATTGGCCGGCGTGAAATGGACCCGGCCATCCGCGCTGTCGGCAGAGGGCGTCACGGTCGCGGCATTGGCGGCCCACATGGGCGAGGCCGAACAGGCCGCAGCGGCGAGTGAGGGGGCCTGTCTCCAGGCGGTCTCCAGCACGTGGGCGTCGGTCCCCGAAAAGCCGAGGCTTCGCAGAAATCCGACGTCCGGACGTTCGTGCGGCGGCAGGACAAACTGGGGCAGGCCGAGGTCTGCCAGCAGCTTCATCTTCTCCAGCCCCTGCAGCACGGCCGCGCGCGGATTGGACGCTTCCCCCTTGTTCAGGCTGGACGCGAAATTGCCGGGAGACAGCCCGGCATAGGAGTGGGTCGGTCCGATCAGGCCGTCGGCATTGGCTTCGACAGTGCTTGAGATCACTTGGACAAGCCCTTGATCTCATTCTCCATGTTCTTCACAGCGTCCGCCTCAAAGCTGGCGACCGGATAGGCGCAGTAGTCGGCGGCATACCAGGCGCTCGGGCGGTGATTGCCGCTCTGGCCGAGGCCCCCGAACGGCATGTCGCCGGCCGCTCCGGTGGTCGGGCGGTTGAAGTTCACCACGCCCGCGCGGATGCGGTGGATGAATCGCTGCCAGTTCGCCGGGTCGTCCGACACCAGACCTGCCGACAGGCCGTACTTCGTCGCATTGGCCTCGCTGAGGGCGGCATCGAAGTCCGGCACGCGACGCACCTGCAGGAAGGGCGCGAAGATTTCCTCGTCCGGCACATCGACGCCGGTCGTGTCAATGATTGACGGCTGAACGAAGGCGGCCGACAGGCCCTCGACCGGACCCGATGCGCGGATAACCCGGGCTCCGGCGTCGATCCGCTGCTGCAGGGCATGGAGGGCCGCACTCGCGGCCCGGTCCGAGATCAGGGGACCGCCATAGGGCTCGGGGTCGCTGTTCCAAGGCGCGAAGACGATCCGATCGGCCAGGGCGACGACGGCGGCGACAATAGCGTCGCCCTGCGGCCCCTGCGGCAGGATCAGGCGGCGCGCACATGAGCAGCGCTGGCCCGTCGTGATGAAGGCGGACTGTAGGATGATCCCGGCTGCCGCCTCGGCATCGGCGGCATCCCAAACCACCAGCGGGTTGTTGCCCCCCAGTTCCAGCGCCAGGATGACATGGGGATTGTCGGCGAAGTGGCGCTTGAAGTGCGCTCCGGCTGCGCCCGACCCGGTGAACATCAGGGCATCGATGTCCTGATCCAGCAGGGCCGCCCCGACCTCACGTCCGCCCTGGACCAGGTTGACGACACCGTCAGGCAGGTCGGCTTCCTTCAGGCATTCGATCATCAACTGGCCGGTTAGCGGCGTCTCTTCCGACGGTTTGAAAATGACGGTGTCGCCCGCCAGCAGGGCCGGCACGATATGGCCGTTGGGCAGGTGGCCCGGAAAGTTAAAGGGCCCGAGCACCGCCGCCACGCCATGCGGGCGGTGACGCAGGGTGGCCCGGCCGAAGCCGGTCTCGGAGGTGCGCTCGCCGGTGCGCTCGTCATAGGCGCGGATTGAGATGTCGACCTTGCCCTGCATGGCCGTGGCCTCGGTGCGGGTTTCCCACAGGGGCTTGCCCGTCTCACGGCTGATGGCTTCGGCGATCTCCGGCGCCCGCGCCTTCAGCACCGCCTGATAGCGTTTGACGGCATCAATCCGGTCCTGACGCGGCCGATCGGCCCAGTCGGGAAAGGCGGCGCGGGCGCGGGCCGCGGCCTGTTCCACCTCGCCGCCGGTCGAGGCCGCTCCTTCCCAGACGGTGTCGCCGGTTGCGGGATCGATAGAGGCAAAGGCAGTCATGAGGGGTCCTTACAGGTCAGCTTTTCACACGCACGGTATCGCCAGCCCTGACCTTGAGGGCGGCGGCGGTTTCGGCATTGAGGATCACGGTGTCGTCGTCGATAACGGCCTTCTGACGCACCGCGCGGAAGCCGGCGACATGGTCTGTCGAGATCAGGCTGGGCAGTTCGGCCTCGACCTCGGCTTCGATCCTTACGGTCAGGCGGCGGGCGTCCCGCACCGTGCGGATGTCGTCGCGCCGGCAGGTGACGGTCGGGCCGGCGTCAAAGATGTCGACCAGACCATTGGGGCGGAAGCCCTCGGACTCCAGCAGGGCCATGGCCGGCACACCCTGGGGGTGAACCTTGCCGATCACAGCGCGCGCCGGCTCGGGCAGCAACTCGACATAGACGGGGTGGCGCGGAGCCAGATCGAGAATGAACTGCTTGTCGGTCGAGCCGGTCATCCGGTCGGCCTCGTCAAACTCCATCGGGAAGAATTTGTGGGCCACATGATCCCAGAAGGGGCAGGCGCCATCCGGTGTGAAGACGCCACGCAGCTCGGCCAGGACCGTGTCGGCGAACAGGTCGGGCTCGGCCCCGATCAGCATGTAGCGCGACTGGCTGAGCAGGCGTCCGGCACCGCCCTTGCGGCGATCCGCCTTCAGGAACAGCGACCCGACCTCGGACCAGCCGGTGCACTCATTGACCAGCACCAGCGTCTTCTGCTCCAGCCGGATGCCGAGAGAGGGCGAGGACTGCGTGTTGTTGACCACCCGGAAGCTGAAAAACGGCCGGTTCATGCCGACCGCCGCCTTGACCGATCCGACGCCGTCCACGTCACCCGTGTCCGACTCCTCAAGCATCAGGGTGTACCAGCGCTCCTGCGCCTCAATCTTGCCCGTAAAACTGTCGCGGCTCAGGTCCAGCCGCTCGCTCAGCTGATCAGGATCCTCGGGCAGACTCGTGAAACCGGGCCCGGACAGGATGGCCAGTTCCAGCAGGGAATCCAGATCGCCGGGACCGGCGGGGCGAACAACCAGCATGAAACCTACCTGGACTGAAGACGAAGCTGTTTGAGATGGTGCGCGTCAATCTCACCGGACGCGACCTTGCACAGGATCAGGGCGGACAGCTGCGCCCGCTCCACGAAGCTGTCCGGCCAGGCATATTCCTGATCCGAGTGAATGGCGCCGCCGATGACGCCGAGGGTGTCGATATTGGGCAAACCGGCCGCGTGCAGGTTGTTGCCCTCGCACACGCCGCCCGACGGTTGCCAGCGCAGGGTCTGGTTCAGCAGCTCGCCGGCCTGACGCACCGCTTCGAACAACTCCGTCTGGGCGGCGTCCATGGGTTTGGGGGGGCGGGTGAAGCCGCCATGGAGTTCGACAGTGGCGCCATCGATCGGGGCCCGGGAGGTGAGGTCCTGAATCTGCGCCAGGGTCCAGTCGGCAGCCTCGGGGTCGGGGACCCGCACATTGAAACGGACGACGGCCATGTCGGCGACAACGTTCAGGGCGCCCCCGCCCGAGATCCTGGCGACATTGACCGTCACGCCGTCGCGCTGGCCATTCAGCGCATCCAGCGCAGTCGCCAGACGGGCCGCTCCCGCGATGGCGTTGACCCCTTCATGGTAGGCCCGCCCGGCGTGAGCGGCCTTGCCCCGCACCACGACGTGGAAATTGCCGCTGCCCTTGCGCGCCCCCGCAAGACTGCCATCAGGCAGGGACGGCTCATAGGTCAGGCCCAGATGCCCGCGGGCCCCCAGTTCGGCCAGCAGCGGTGCCGAGCCCGGCGAGCCGATCTCCTCGTCCGGGGACAACAGTACTGACCACCCGACGCGGGCCTTGTCCGGATGGTACTCGAACGCCTCCAGTGCGCCCAGCAGTACCGAAATGCCGCCCTTCATGTCGGCAATGCCGGGACCATGAAGAGCGCCGTCCTCGCGGGTCCCGACGGTCTGGAAGGGGCTGTCGGCATCGAAGACGGTATCATAGTGGCCGGTCAGCACGATCTGGACCGGTGCCTCGGGCCGCAGCGTCAGTTTGAGCGCCGGGCCGAAGTTCAGGGGCACTTCGGTGCCATCGTCCTCGATACGGCTGGATGCGGCCGTCTGCACGCGTTCGGCCTTGCAGGGCAGGTTTTCGACCGACTGCTCGATGGCCGTCAGAACCCGGCCCAGACCGTGAGCATTGCGGCTGCCGGAGTTGAGGTTGGCCCAGTCGACCGCGCGTGCGATCAAGGCGTCACGCCGTGCGGCGACGTGGTCGAGCACGATCTGGTCTTCGGGACGTATCTGCATGCGGGCGGACCCTAACGACCCTTCCTGGAAAGGTGAAGGGTCAGTCGCGGTTGGGCCTGCGGTCCCGGCGCTCGCCGGGGCGGCGGCTCTCACGCCGCCAGCGGACCGACAGGCTGGCCTCGCCCTGACCGCCGAAGCGTGAGGTGACCGCCAGGTTGCGCCGGACCTGCCATTCGACGCTGACCGCCGCGCCGCCTTCGCCGCCACCAATGACTTCCAGATAGACGTCATCCGAGATGTAGCGTCCGCCGGCCACGGTCAGGGCGGAGGCTTCGCCGCCGAACGACAGGCGATCCAGGCCGGCCAGTTCCCGGAGACCGCCGATCACATCGAAGCCGCCGCCGCCCGCGAGAGAGGCTACGCCCGAGGCCAGCTGGGCGGCCTCGACCGGTGAGAGTTGCGAGGCGGAGCGCCCGAACAGGACCTGGGACAGGATCTCATCCTGGGGCAGGGCGGGTGTCGACGTCAGGGCGATCTCGGGCTTCTCTGCGGTGCCCGTCACCCGGATGCTCGCCGTCAGGACCGGGTCCTCGCGGACCGCCTCCAGGTTCAGGCGGATCAGGGCGGGGTCGGTCGACAGCTCGACATAGCCGTCCTCGTCAAACACGAACCGCTTGCCCGCGAACTCGTAGTCGCCGCGCACCACCCGCGCCGTGCCGGAAAGGGTCGGGCGGTTCAACGTGCCGCCGACGCGGGCATCCAGGTTCATCAGCACATTCAGGCCGCGGCCCGAGACCTCGATGTTGCCGCCGCGCGAGCGGATGCCGATGTTCAGGCCGATCTGGGGGCCGCGCGCCCGCTCTTCGGGGTCGGTATCCGGGTCCCCGCCGGGGCGGTTGATCTCGACGACGTCCATGCTGACGACCCCGTTGTTGCCCGGCAGTTCGGGTTCGATGCGCGCCTCATCGACGGTGAGGTCGCCCACGAGGGTGATGTTGCCATCCGTGGCGCGGGTGACGGTCAGCTCGCCCGAGCCCCGGGCAGAGGCCAGTTCGTTGTCGATCACCCGGAAACGGCGGAAATCGAGCTTCAGCGAGGACCCGCTGCCCTCCCGGAGGCCGATGCGCCCGCTGCCGGACACGGCCCCGCCCGAGCCGTCGCCGGCCGAGAAGGTCTGGATCAGGGCCGTCGTGTCGTCAAAGCGGGTATCCAGCGCCAGGTTGTTCAGGCGGAGGCCCGAGGCCGAGTCGCGGAAATCCCCGTCGGCCAGGGTCAGGGTGCCGTTCACGCGGGGTGCATTCAGACTGCCGCCGAGGGTGGCGCGGGCCTCGACCTGACCGGCCAGGCTGCGCTCGCCGCCGACGAACACATCCCAGATCGGCTTGATCTGGCCGCTGATATCTACCTCGCCCGATATGTCTCCGGTGCGGGCGATGGCCAGCCGAAGCGGGGCTGCGGAAGTGACCACGGGAAGGATCACATCGATCCGGGCGTCCACAGAGCCCTCGCCCTCGGCCACCAGTTCGAGATCGAGGCGGTCCCCGACCAGGGTGGCATCGAGCGTGCCGTCGATCGTCATGTCCGCGGGGGCGTCGATACTGCGCACGCCGACCAGCGAAACGTTGGCCGATCCGGACAGGTCCTCGCCGGATCCACGCAGCGAGATCCGGCCTGTAACCCGGCCCCGCAGATCCTCGAGAACCGAACCCAGTTCGACGCTGGTCAGATCGGCCTGCACCACCACAGAGTCGTCGCCCTGACGCAGTTCGCCCATCAGGATTCCCCCGCCGACATTCATGTCGACGCGGGCCACATGCCCGTCTTCGGCGAAGGCCACGACCATCGGGTTACGCGTCGAGAAGCCGATGTCGCGAACCTGTCCGCCACCGGCCAAGGTCAGCGACTGGGCTGCGTCCGTCCGGGCATACACGGCGTCGCCCTCGAATTGGACCGGCGTCGGGCCGCCGACGTCGAGCACCACATTGAAGGGCAGGCGCTCGAGGGATCCGCGCCCGCCCAGCTGGAGCGTGCGAATGACATAGGGCGATCCCGCAAGCCGCACGCCGCGCCCGGTGATGGCAATCAGGGCGGCGTCCTGTCCCGGCGCGTCGGTCAGCCGGAGTCGGCCGTCGATCTCGCCGGCGCTGAGGAAGGCGCCGGGCCGCGCGGTAAAGGCGAGGTCGGCGCTGGACGGGAAGCTGTTCGACAGACCGATCGAGCCACGCGCGACGAGCCCCCCGGCATCAATATCCACGTCGCTGAGGCGGATGATGTCGTCGCCCAGATAGAAGTTGGCAACGGCGCGCGCCGGTCCGAAGGCCGAGCCACCGGTGATGGCCACGCGGCCGTCCGACGCGTCCGCTCCCCGACGGAAACTGAGGACCAGCTGAGTCTCCCGCAGGTCCATCGGGCCGACCGCGACCCACTCGAAGCCCGCCGTGAGATCGAGCCGCGGCTCGGCCATGGTCCCGGTCAGGGCGCCGTCGCCCTGCATGGCGCCGTCGATCTCGACAGGGCCGACCCCGAACGGTCCGGAGGCCGTCCAGTCGACCGCCAGCCTGAGCTCGCCGTCGGCTTCAATCAGGCCCCGGCCGGTGGCTTGCCCGTTTTCGCCCTCCAGAACGGCCCGGGTTACCTCGATACGGCCCCCGCGCAGCGTTCCGGCCAGATCCAGAGACGGTGTCGGACCCAGCAGGCGATCCAGCTCGCCCATGCCCGTGGTCAGCGCGCGGGCCCGGCCGTCAAAGCCGAGCGTCCATGTCCCGCCCCCGGCCGAGGATGTCGCGCGGATGGGGCCGCCAAACGACCCCGAGGCATCGGCGGACAGCCGCGAGACATCCGTGACGCGAGCCTCCCCGGTAAACCGCAGCGATCCATTGAGCGCCCGCCCCCCGGACCCGTTGACCCGCAGGGCCTCGCCGGTGAGATCTATTCGCCGGAGAAGGACTGAGCCGTCCGCGCCATAGGCCACCTCGGCCGAGAGCCGCGGCGTGGAGCCCAGCAGCCCCCCCACCATGCCCGAACGCGAGCCCCCGGACGCCGCAAGTTCCGTCGTGAGCGTATAGCCGCTGTCCCGGCCCGTGAGTCCCAGGGGCCCTTGCAGGCGTTGGGCGCGATAGCTGGCCAGTTCCGCATTGGTGAGGGCGACGTCGCCCTCCAGCTGCCAGCGGTCCGCGCTGCCTGTGAAGGTGCCCGTGTAGGTCGAGGCCCCGGCAAGGGGGATGCCCGCCAGTCGTGTGAGGGAGGGCGTGGCGATATCGATGGCCAGTCCGTCCGGGCTGCTGAGGTCCTCGACATGGATCTGGCCGTCCACGCGTGTGGTGATGTTATCGGCGAAAAGTCGCCAGGCCACGGCCTGGACGCCCTCCTCGTCCGACAGGGGTACCCCGGCCAGTCCGAACCGCGCGGTCCGGCCGATCCGGTCAATGAAGGGGGCGAACAGGTCCGAGCCGCTGAAGTTCACATAGCCCGAGGCGCGCGCGCCCTCGTCGCTGAACTGGCCCTGGATGCGCAGGGGCACGAAGTTCCCCGTCCGCGCTGTGGCGTCGATCACCCGGCCGTTGGCGACCGCGTCCACGAAGAAAGGCTGATCGGGCGAATAGCCCAGCATGCCTGCCAAGGGCCCGCCTCGGGCCTCGCGGGCCTGAAGGGTGAGCTCCATCTGGTCGAGGGAGTCGCCCAGTGAAGCCTGCAGTTTGAGAAAGTCGCCCTCGCGGTCGAGGCTGAAGGCGTCGACGGACGCCGTGGTCAGTCCCCTGCGCAGGACCTCGGCCTCACCGTCCACGCGCCAATGCCCGTAGGTCTGGCTGAAGTCTTCGTGGAGTTCGATCTCGGCCGCGAAATGGTCGATATCCACATCCAGCGGCATGGCGCCGGGCGGATCGGTCGAGACCTCCAGGATGGGACGACGCAGCACATGAATGCGACCGGCCGTGATCTCGTCCGCGTGGAAGCGACGGCCCAGCAGGGGCAGATAGCTCCAGTCGACGCGCAGGTCGGTGACCTCCAGCCAGATACCCTGCTCATCGGTGACCGTGACCCTCGACAGGGTGAAGTCGTTGAAGAGGTCGCCCTCAAGCCCCTCGACATTGATCCGGCCATACCGGCCGATCTTCTTGCCATTGGCAAAGGTGCTGACCAGCTCACGGCCTGGCCCGCTCAGCAGATAGGCGCGGCCGCCCAGCAGGGCGATGGCCAGCAGAACCACGATCACACCAACCGCGATGCCGGTAATGACCGCGATCCGGCGGGCCAGCGAGCGCTTCTGCCGGGCGGTCTGCGGCGTCTCGGGCGCGGAGGGAGGGGCGGAGTCGGTCAAAACGCCTGGCCGATACTGATGTAGATCTGGAAATCGGCGTCAGCGGGTCGGCGTTCGAGCGGGAAGGCGACGTCGGCCCGGATCGGACCGAACGGCAGATTGTAGCGCACGCCCACGCCCACGCCATAGCGCAGGTTGTTGAAGTTGGGCGTTTCTTGAAAGCCGATGGCCCCGGCGTCGACGAACACCACGGCCCCGAAGTTTCGGCCAAGGTCACGACGAACCTCGACCGACGTCTCGAACGGCGACAGACCCCCGCGGGGTGTGTCATCAGGCAGTCGAGGGCCGACGCCCTGATATGCAAAACCGCGAACCGAGCCGCCCCCGCCGGAATAGAACAGGCGATCAGACGGTATGGTCAGTTCCTCGCCGCCCAGAATGCTGCCCAGTCGCACACGACCGGCCACAATCGTGCGGCCGTCGGAGTCGACCGGAATGTAGGTGGTGGCCTGGGCCTCGGTCCGGAGGAAGGCCACATTGTCCTCGCCGGTGACGAACGTCGGCTGGGCCGACACCGTCAGCCGCCAGCCGCGGGTCGGGTTCAGCGGATCATTGGATCGGTCCATATAGCTGCTGCCCCTCAGGGTCAGCAGGGCCAGGTCCCGGTCAAAACGCACCGGCAGCTGGGTCACGGGATCAAAGCGGCTCTCCGCGTACTGACCGGCGTCCAGTCCTATGCCGTAGCTGAAGTACGATGTCCGTCCGAGGCGCTGGTTGAGGTCGGCGGCAAGGCTGATACCGGTCCGGCGATAGGCGTCCGTGTCTTCGTTGACGAGGGCGGCCGACAATTGCGCCGTGCGGCCGGGGCGGCGCCAGTGCGGCAGGCTCAGATCGACGCCGATCCGGCTGTCAATCCCGGCCAGCCGCGCCTGATAGCGCAGGGTGTCGGCGCGTCCGAAGCGGTTGTAGTGCGTCCAGATGAAGTCGACCCCGGCGCCCTCGGCCGTCGACAGGGTGGCGCCGGCCTCGAGAATGCGTGCCGGACGATCCGTCAGGGTCACGATCACCGGCCGGTTTCCGTCCGGCGTCGTCTGCCCGGGCGGCGTGAGCGCGACACCCACCCCGTCGTAGACGCCCGTTTCCAGCAGGCGGCGTTCAAGCTCCGCGACCTGCTCCGGGATGTAGACGTCGCCTTCATCCCAGGGGGCAAGGCCCGCGACCCAGCGTGCATTGGTGACGCCCCGGGTCTCCAGCTGGATCCCGTCGAGCGTGACCAGCGGGCCGGAATCGATGCGGTACTCAGGCTCAACGGAGAAGGCCGCGTGATCCACGACCACCCGCCGCGGCTGCGCCCGCGCATCGGCATAGCCCCGCCGCGTCAGTCCTGCGACGATGCGCCCCTCTGCGGCGATAACCTCCACAGCACGCCCGGGGGCGCCTGGCTCCAGGCCAATCTCGGATCGGACCTGCGCCTCGATTTCGGGCAGAGGCGTTTCGTCCGTCCAGGTCACGACCGGGTTGGAAATCAGAAACCGTCGGCCCGGCTCGACGAGGATGACGGCGATCGGGGTTTCCTCGCCCTCGACCAGGTCCTCGATCTGGGCCTGGTAATAGCCTTCAGAACGCAGCAAGGCTTCAGCGGCCTCGGCGGCTGCACGCGCGTGGCGACGGGCTTCGAAGCGGCTGCCCGCAGGCCCGTCGACCTCACCGATGACCTCCACGATACGTTGCCGCAGGTCCTCGTCCAGATTGCCCCGGACCTGCGCCTTGGGGTCCGCCAGCGCCCTTTCGGACGACAGGCTGAACACCGCGACAACAGCGAGCAAGACTATGCGGTGCTTCAGCAAACGGAACCCGGAGAATGGAGGCGGCAGACGATCAGCCCCGGCGGCGTGACCGGGGCTCGTCCCATATCAATAGAAGAGCGTGTCGCTATCAGGGCGAACCGATTCTTCCGAGGTCCGATTGTCCGTCGGAAGGGTGGGCGGAGGTTGAACCGGTGCCTCGGCGTTGGCCGGCGGTTCGACCGGGTCGGTCTCGGGAATCGCCGGTTCACTCACTTCCGGTCCGATGGGCTCAACGCCCTCGTCGGCGGGAAGCGGGTTGTCGCAGGCGGCCAGCGTCAACAGGGCCGCGGCGAGCCCTCCCAGTCCGGCCAGTTTCATCGCGTGTCTCATGGTGTGCCCCTCCTGTGGAAACCCGTGGGTCTGCATCGCAAAATGCCTGGATTTGCAGGCCGTTCCCGATGGCCCTTCTTGCCTCATCCCGACGCGGGGGGGAATGGGGCCGGGTGAAGGACATGAGTCAGGGAGCGGGCTTCGCGCCCGCCCAGCGCCGGAGCGCCTCCCCGACGTCGAACGCCGGCGGTATTGCGGTGTCGCCACAGGGTCTGACGCCGTCGAACACGGGGGATGAAGCAGGGGCCCCTGCCGGGAGAAAGGTGCCGCGGGCCCGATTGTGGGCGTTTGAGACGGCTTCGCCGAGGGTCAGAACGGGTGTGACGCAGGCCTCGGTGCCCTCGAACCGGCTTGCCCAGTCGTCGCGGTCACGGGTGGCGAAGAGGGCCGCGAACCGGTCGGTGATCTCCGGCCAGCGGCCCCGGTCGTACTGCGGGGCGTCGTCTGCGGTCAGCTCCAGTCCGGACAGGAGGGCGGCGTAGAAGCGCGGTTCCAGCGCCCCGACCGCGACCTCGCCTCCGTCGCGGCACCGATAGCAGCGGTAGAAGGGCGTCGAACCGTCCAGCAGGTTGGCATCGCGCTGGTCGGTCCACAGCCCCCGCGCCTTCAGGGCGTGGAAGAGGGCCGTCATCAGCGCCACCCCGTCGGTCATGGCGATGTCGACCACCGCCCCCTTGCCCGTGGTGCGAGCCTGCAGGATGCCGGACAGCAGGCCGATGGCCCCCATCAGCGCTCCGCCGGCATAGTCCCCCACCAGATTGAGCGGAGGCCTCGCCGTGCGATCTGCCTCGCCGAAGGTGCTGAGCGCGCCGCTCAGCGCCAGGTAGTTGATGTCGTGACCGACGGCGGTGGCCAGCGGCCCCGTCTGGCCCCACCCGGTGACGCGGGCGAACACGAGCGCGGGCTGGCGGTCCAGGCAGATGTCGGGCCCGAGCCCCAGTCGCTCCATGACGCCGGGGCGGAACCCCTCGATCAGTCCGTCACTGTGGGCCACCAGGTCTAGAACCCGGGCACGATCCCCGGCGTCCTTGAGATCGACGGGCACGGCAGGCCGGCCCCGATGAAGAATGGCGCCACCCACCTCGGTGAAGACGGCGGCGCCCGCGCTGTCTGACCGGGTCAGCCGGACGACGTCGGCGCCGAGGTCGGCCAGCACCATGCCGAGGAAGGTGACGGGGCCCAGTCCGTCGAATTCAACAATACGCAGGCTGGACAGCGGTTTCATGGTCACTGCCTAGCCTCCGCGCCGTCGCGCGTCGAGCCAGCCCTTGACCCCGGCGACGGTTTGCAACAGAAGGCCCGTCGCCGGGCCGTGAACGCGGCCGGTATGGTATGCGCCCTTAGCTCAGTTGGTTAGAGCATCTGACTTTTAATCAGAGGGTCCTCGGTTCGAGCCCGAGAGGGCGTACCATCCGTTTCAGGATCAGGCCGGCGTCCGGTCAGGCCTGGGCCGCAGCGGCATGGAGCCGGGCGTAGATTTCGGCAGCAGTGACGCCGACGATCTGCGGATCGGACGATTGACCGTCTTCGATCAGATCCAGCAACAGCGCCAGCACGGCCGCCCGGTCGAGCGTCTGGCCGTCCGCGAGCTGCTCGATCCGGGTCCGCAGATCATGGGACGGGGCGGGAGCCGGGGCGGTTGCCTCGACGCTGTGCACCACGTCCGGGAACGGCATCACCTCAGCGTCGGGCCGAACGGGAGGCGCCTCGAAGCGCAGCGGCTCCGCATGGGTGGGCTTGTCGTTCTGGCGCAGCTTGGCGCACCGGCGACAGCGTTCCGCCCCATGGCGCTCGGACCAGTAAAAATCGTGGCGGCACAAGAAACTATTCAACGGCGCCAGCATCTCCATCCCCCTGATTCGTCAGAGCGTTAAGCTCTGATATTAGCGTTCTGTCAACAATTTTATCCACGGGCCGTCCGGGGTCTGGCGTGGACCGCCCGGACTGTGGTTAGGGTTCTGCATGTCCCTGCGTCCCGTCTTCTGTCTGGTTCTGGCCCTGTCGCTGCCGGGGTGCAGCGGTGCCCGCACGGTCGCCGACGGGTTCGGCGGGGCGGTGACGGCCCCGCTGGAGGATGTCGGGCTGCGGCGCGAGCGCATCCCCACGGTGCTGCTGCAGGCCCAGGCCAACCCCTATGACATGCGCAACCTCGACCGGTGCT
>CAXICH010000015.1:0-18497 GCA_964022245.1 uncultured Alphaproteobacteria bacterium | reverse complement strand
AAGACGCCGGCCGATCTGGTGGCCTTCGCCGAACAGCTGGAGGTCGAGAACGCCTCCAACCTGCGCAAGCAGGACCTGCTGTTTGCCATCCTCAAGGCGCTGGCCGAGGAAGAGGTCGAGATCATCGCCGATGGCGTTCTGGAGATCCTGCCGGATGGCTTCGGCTTCCTGCGCAGCCCGGATGCCAACTATCTGCCCGGGCCGGACGACATTTATGTCTCGCCCTCGCAGATCCGTCGGTTCGGTCTTCGGTCGGGCGACACCATTCACGGGGCCGTGCGTGGCCCGCGCGAGGGCGAGCGCTATTTCGCCCTGCTCAAGGTCGACACGATCAATCTGGAAGACCCGGAACTGGTCAAGACCAAGGTCCTGTTCGACAACCTGACGCCGCTCTATCCCGAAGAGCGACTGCACATGGAAATCCAGGATCCGACCCTCAAGGATCGCTCGGGACGGGTGATCGACATCGTCGCCCCGCTCGGCAAGGGCCAGCGCTGCCTCATCGTCGCCCCGCCGCGGGTCGGCAAGACGGTCATGCTGCAGAATATCGCCAAGTCGATCGAGGCCAACCACCCGGAAGTCTTCCTGATCGTGCTCCTGATCGATGAGCGGCCGGAAGAAGTGACGGACATGCAGCGGACGGTGAAGGGCGAGGTCGTCGCCTCGACCTTCGATGAGCCCGCCACCCGTCACGTCGCTGTGGCCGAAATGGTCATCGAAAAGGCCAAACGTCTGGTCGAGCACAACAAGGATGTGGTGATCCTGCTGGACTCCATCACCCGTCTGGGCCGCGCCTATAACGCCACCGTGCCGTCGTCGGGCAAGGTGCTGACCGGTGGTGTCGATGCCAACGCCCTTCAGCGGCCGAAACGCTTCTTCGGCGCAGCCCGCAACGTGGAGCAGGGCGGGTCGCTGACCATCATCGCCACCGCCCTGATCGACACCGGCAGCCGGATGGACGAGGTGATCTTCGAAGAGTTCAAGGGCACGGGGAACTCGGAGATCGTCCTGGACCGGAAGGTCGCCGACAAGCGCATCTTCCCGGCCATCGATGTCCTTAAGTCCGGGACCCGCAAGGAAGACCTCATCACGCCGAAGGACCAGTTGGCCAAGACCTATGTGTTGCGACGGATCCTCAATCCGATGGGGCCGCAGGATGCCATCGAGTTCCTGCTCGACAAGCTGCGCCAGTCCAAGAACAACGGCGACTTCTTCCAGTCGATGAACACCTGATATTTGCCCTGCCGCTCGTAACGCGGTTGCTCCCCGCGTGAGCGCATGTTTCACGTGAAACAGGAGGTCCGACTATGAAGGTCAATGTCGAAATCGATTGCACCCCCGGGGAGGCGCGCGCCTTTCTGGGTCTGCCCGATGTGACCCCGCTCAATGAGGCCATGGTCACCGAGATGCAGAAGCGGATGTCCGACAATATGGCGGCCATGCAGCCCGAGGAACTGATGAAGACCTGGACCGGCTTCGGCCTTCAGGCCCAGGAACAATTCCGGCGCATGATGGAAGCCGCCACGAAATGAAGGCCGGGTGATGGACACGCTCTTTGCCCTGGCCACGCCGCCGGGTCGGGGGGCGGTGGCCGTCATCCGCCTGTCCGGACCGGACTGTGACAGGGTTCTGGAAACGCTCGGTGCGGGCCAACCCGTCCCGAGAATGGCGGTCGTCCGAACGCTGCGACATCGCGGCGTGACGCTCGATCAGGCCCTGGTCCTGCGGTTCAAGGCCCCCGCCAGCTATACAGGTGAGGATGGGGCCGAGCTCCACCTGCATGGGGGGCGGGCCGTGGTCGAGGCGGTCAGTCTTGCCCTCATCGATCTGGGCGTTCGGCCGGCTGAACCCGGCGCCTTCACCCGTCGCGCTTTCGAGAACGGCAAGCTGGACCTGACCCAGGCGGAGGCGGTCGCCGATCTGATCGACGCCGAGACCGCTGAACAGTCGGCCCAGGCCCTCGGTCAGCTGGATGGAGCGCTCGCTGAAACCTATGCGGGGTTCCGTCGGGACCTGCTGACCGCGTTGTCGCTGGTCGAGGCGGAGATCGATTTTCCGGACGAGGATATTCCGGACGCCCTGTCCGCGAAGGCGGGACCGGTGCTGGACACCCTGATCGCTGATCTCAAGCGGGCGCTGGCGGATGGTCGACGGGGAGAACGTATCCGGGACGGCTACCGGATCGTCCTGATCGGGGAGACCAATGCCGGCAAGTCCTCGCTGTTCAATGCCCTGGTCGAACGCGAGGCTGCGATCGTGACGCCCATCGCCGGAACGACACGGGATGTGCTCGACGCGTCGCTGGTTCTGGGCGGCTATGCGGTCACCCTGTCCGATACCGCCGGGCTGCGCGAGAGCGACGACCCGGTTGAGGCCGAGGGGGTACGACGGGCCCGCGCCCGCGCCGGCGCGGCCGATCTGCGGCTGTGGGTCGTGGCACCCGGAGATCCCGTCGGTCCGGCCGGCGCGCTGGTACAGTCGGGTGACCTGTGCGTCCGCACCAAGGCCGATCTGGACCGGACGGACTGGCCCGGTTCCGAGGAGGGCCTCGCGACGCTCACCGTATCCCCGACCCGGGGGGAGGGGCTGGGGGCGTTGTCGGACTGGCTGTCAGCCCGCCTCGCGGCCGACCTTGGTGGCGGTGATTTTCCGGCCCTGACCCGCGAGCGTCACCGGCTCAGGCTCGAGGACGTCCTGTCCTCGGTCCAGGCCGGGCACCGGGCCCTGTCCGTCGCGCCCGAGATGGCCGGCGAAGATCTGCGGCGCGCGGCCGATAGTCTGGCGCGGATCACCGGTGAGATCGGGGTCGAGGACGTGCTCGGCGAAGTGTTCGCCAGCTTCTGCATCGGTAAATAGTTTCACGTGAAACGCAGCGGCCGTGGTGGCGGACATGCCCGTTTTCCCCTATGTCCCCGGCCATGAGCACATTCGACGTCATCGTCATCGGGGGAGGGCATGCCGGCTGTGAAGCCGCGGCGGCCTCGGCGCGTGCGGGCGCCCGCACCGTGCTGCTGACCCAGCGGCTCGATACGATCGGCGAAATGAGCTGCAACCCGGCCATCGGCGGGCTGGGAAAGGGCCACCTGGTCCGCGAGATCGATGCCCTCGATGGCATCATGGGGCGGCTGGCTGACGTCTCCGGCATCCAGTTCCGGATGCTCAACCGGTCGAAGGGCGCCGCGGTGCAGGGGCCGCGGTCGCAGATCGACCGGCGCCTGTACCGCGAGGCCATGCAGGCCGAGCTGACCGGCACCCGCAATTTGACGCTGATGGCCGGGACGGCCGCGAAACTCATCGTCGACGGGGCCCGCGTCGTCGGCATTGAGACCGAGGCCGGGGAATCCGTGCGCGCCGCCGCTGTGGTGCTGACGACGGGCACCTTCCTGAACGGGGTCATCCACCGGGGCGACCTGCGCATTCCGGCCGGACGGCACGGCGAGGCGCCCTCGACCGGTTTGGCCGCGGACCTGCACGCGGCGGGCCTTGCCCTCGGCCGACTCAAGACCGGGACCCCGGCGCGGCTGGATGGCCGGACCATCGCCTGGGACCGGCTGGAGATGCAGGCAGCGGACGCCGAGCCCGTGCCCTTCAGCTTCCTGACCGACCGGATCACCGTGCCGCAGATCGCCTGCGGCATCACCCATACGACGGAAGAGACCCACCGGATCATCGCCGGGAACCTCGGCGAGAGCGCCGTATACGGGGGGCATCTGTCCGGGCGGGGGCCCCGCTATTGCCCCTCGATCGAGGACAAGGTGGTCCGCTTCGCCGACAAGACCAGCCATCAGATCTTCCTGGAGCCCGAGGGCCTGGACGATCCGACTGTCTATCCCAACGGCATCTCGACTTCGGTATCCGAAGCGACCCAGGACGCCTTCCTGCGGACCATTCCGGGCCTCGAGGCGGTCGAGGTGTTCCGCTATGGCTATGCGATCGAGTACGACTATGTCGACCCGCGCGAATTGCTCCCGACCCTCGAGGTCAAGGCACGGCCGGGGCTCTATCTGGCCGGCCAGATCAATGGCACGACCGGCTATGAAGAGGCGGCTGCACAGGGGCTGATGGCCGGGCTCAACGCCGCCCGGGCGGCCGCGGGACAGGACGCGGTGATCCTGCGCCGCGACCAGGCCTATATCGGGGTGATGATCGACGATCTGGTCACACGCGGTGTGACCGAGCCCTACCGGATGTTCACCAGCCGGGCCGAATACCGGCTGAGCCTTCGGGCTGACAATGCTGATCGTCGTCTGACGCCGCTGGCTATCGACCTCGGTCTCGCGGGGCCCGGACGGACCCGGGTGTTCACCGCCAAACGGGCAGAGCTCGACGACGTTCTGGCGTGGGCCAATGAGACCCGGTTCACCCCGGGGGAGGCGAAGCGTCTCGGCATTCAGGTCAATGCCGACGGCCAGCGGCGCACGGTTCGCGACCTTCTGGCCTATCCCGGTGTGACGCTCGAGCAGTTCTTCCCCGTCCGACCTGACCTCGCTGATCGCAGCCCGGCCGTTCGCGAGCAGCTGGTCATCGAGGCGACCTATGCCGGCTATCTCGATCGCCAGTCGGCGGATGCCGAGGCGCTGCGGCGGGAGGAGGATCTGTGTCTGCCCGCCGAGCTCGATTATGCCGCCCTGGGAGGCCTCTCGACCGAGGTCCGTGAGAAGCTGGCCCGTATCCGTCCCGTGACGCTGGGACAGGCCTCCCGCATCGAAGGCGTGACGCCCGGCGCCCTGACGGCCCTGTTGGCTCACGTGAAGAAGAACCGGGTCGCAGCGTGACGGTCCGGACCCGCGAGGACTTTCAGGCCCGCACCGGAGCCTCTGCTGACCGGATGGCAGAGCTGGACCGGTTCCGCGACCAGCTGATCGAGACGAATGCCGTCATGAACCTCGTCGGCCCGGATACGCTGCCGGACTTCTGGTCGCGGCACGCCTGGGACAGTGCGCAGCTGCTGGAACTGGAGCCCGAGGCAAGGACGTGGGCCGATCTGGGGGCCGGAGCGGGCTTTCCCGGTTTGATTCTGGCCATACTGCTGAAGGACGCGCCCGACGCCCATGTCTGGCTGATCGACAGTCTGGGCAAACGGTGTCGTTTCCTCTCGACCCTCGTTGAAACACTCGACTTGCCGGCCACGGTCATCCATGGCCGCGCCGAGGAACAGGACCTGGCCGTCGATGTCGTCACAGCGCGGGCGCTGGCGCCCATGGAGCGTCTGCTGGGTTATGCACAGCCCTATCTGCAGCACGGTGCACAAGCCGTGTTTCTGAAGGGGGAACGTGCGGAGGAGGAGTTGCGCGAGGCGCGGAAATCTTGGCAATTCACCGCTGAGCTGGTGCCGTCGCTGAGCGATGCGCGGGGCCGCATTGTCCGCATCGGGAGTCTGCGTCGTGTCCGTTCTGTCTGAGACCAAGCCCGGACCGCGCGTGCTGGCGGTGTCGAACCAGAAGGGCGGGGTGGGCAAGACCACGACGGCGATCAATCTGGGCACGGCCCTGGCCGCCATCGGCGAGAAGGTCCTGATCGTCGACATGGACCCCCAGGGCAATGCCTCGACAGGGCTCGGTGTTTCACGTGAAACACGGCGCGTCACCATCTATGACGTCGTGACCGACGGTAGGGCCGTGGCCGAGGCGGCCGTCGAGACGGCCGTCCCGGGGCTCCACATCATCCCGTCGGATCCGGACATGTCGGGTGTCGAAATCGAGCTCAGTCAGGCGGACCGGCGATCCTTTCGGCTTCGCGACGCGCTTCTGGCGCACGGGCGCACCGGTCAGACACAGTATGACTATGTCCTGATCGACTGCCCGCCCTCGCTGAACCTGCTGACGCTCAACGCCATGGCGGCGGCCGATGCGGTTCTGGTGCCGCTGCAGTGCGAATTCTTTGCGCTCGAGGGCCTGACCCAACTGATGAAGACCATCGAGATGGTCCGGCAGAGCCTGAACCCGCGGCTCGAGATTCAAGGTCTGGTCCTGACCATGTATGACAAGCGCAACGCGCTGTCGGGCCAGGTCGCCAATGATGTGCGGGCCCACTTCGGTGACAAGGTCTATGACGCGGTGATTCCGCGTAATGTGCGGGTGTCCGAAGCGCCGTCCTTCGGCAAGCCGGCGCTGATCTACGACCTGAAATGTGCGGGCAGTCAGGCCTATCTGAAGCTGGCACGCGAAGTGGTCAAACGCGAGCGCTCGCGTCGTCTGGCTGCGGCCTGAGTTCCAGAGCAGAAAGAATCCGAAGTGTCTGAACGTCAAAGAGGTCTGGGGCGCGGTCTGTCGGCCCTGCTGGGTGAAAACGTCGGGGAACAGGCTGTTGCCGTGTCGGGTGAGGGCGCGCCGGCGGGCGTGCGTCTGCTCCCGATTGAACTGCTCAGCCCCAATCCGGACCAGCCCCGCAAACAGTTCACGGCCGCTGACCTCGAGGAACTGACCGTCTCGATTCGGGACCGGGGCGTCCTTCAGCCAATTCTGGTTCGTGCGTGGCCCGGCGAGACGGATCGCTGGCAGATCATCGCCGGAGAACGCCGCTGGCGCGCAGCCCAGGCCGCCCGCCTGACCGCCGTCCCGGTGATCGAACGTCAGATGGACGATGTCGAGGTGCTCGAGGTCGCCATCATCGAGAACGTCCAGCGGGCCGCCCTCAATCCCATGGAAGAGGCCAATGCCTATGCCCAGCTTATGGAGCGGTTCGGGCGGACCCAGGATGCCGTCGCCGGCGTGGTCGGCAAGAGCCGCAGTCACGTGGCCAACACCCTGCGCCTGTTGCAGCTGCCGGCGCCGGTGCGCGAGCACGTCATGGCCGGCCGCCTCAGCGCCGGACACGCGCGGGCCCTGATCACGGCGCGCGACCCGGTGGCGCTGGCCGAAGAGGTGCTGGCCAAGGGCCTGAATGTCCGCCAGACCGAAATCCTGGCCCGTCAGGCGACGGAGGGTGACCGGCCGGTCCGGCCCTCCCAGCGGGGCGGTACCGCCACCAGCGAGACCTCGGCCGATATCGAGGCCCTGCAGCAGGATCTGGCTGACTCGCTCGGCATGAAGGTCGAGCTGGCGGATCGGGGCGGCAAGGGTGAGCTGACCCTGCGCTACGCCACTCTCGAGCAGCTGGACGAGCTGTGCCGTCGATTGATGCGCCTTTGATCCGGGGCCGTGCTAGGGTGAGGGTATGACAGACGCGCCGACGAACCCCACCGCTGAAGCCATGAAGCGGGCCCTGGCCGCCAAGAAGGCCGGCAGTGCCGGCGCGACCTCGTCTGGCGGCTTCAAGCCGGCGAAGCACGCCGAGAAGACCGTCGCGCGGCAGAGCGCCGCGGCCAACAAGCCGGCCTTCCGAAAGGCCTCGAAGCGCGGCTAACCTACTGAGTTATAAAGACTATTTACTATAACCCCAGCCTGCGGGCCCGGGCCGAAATCTCCAGAAACAGCCGTTCGGTGATCAGTCGGTCGGGCAGGCCGGTAGTCTTTGTCCGCACCTCGGCCAGCGCCACGGCCTCGGTCACCGCCTGCAGGTCGCGCGGGGACCAGACCTTCACCTGCCGCAGGATCTCGGCCTCCTGTTTCCAGAAGACGCCCGCCGCCTTGGCGGCTTCGCGGGCGCCCTGACCCGAGGCGATGGCGGACGATATGCGCCGCAGCCGGCCCAGATGCTGGCCTGCGGCGCGAACGGCCGCGACCGCCGCCTCACCCTCGGCAAACGCGCGGCGCAAGCCGCCCTGACAGGCGGCCGCCTTGCCGCCAAAGGCCTGCTGGGCCGCATCCTGAAACGAGGCCTGCGGCTCCACGCCCAGATGGGCCTCAAGCTCTACCTCGTCTATCTGACGACCGGAGCCGGGGCCGATATAGAGGATCAGCCGCTCCAGTTCCTGACGCATCAGCCCCCGTTCGCGAGGCAGGCGGGCGACGAACTGGTCCAGCGCCTCGCGTGTCAGGCCGACATTGTCCGCCTGCAGCGCCTCGCGCGTCATCCGCGCCACGTCACCGGTTTCGTCCTCATAGCAGACGATGCCGGCGGCTCCCGTCTGGCTTTCTGCAGCGCGACGGAGCGCCGAATCCCGGCCCAGATTGCCCGCCTCGATCACCCAGACCGCATCGGGATTGTACCGGCCGTCCGCGTGGCCCTTCAGAACGGTCGCCAGGGCCTTCTCCTGCGGGACCCGTTCGCCGCCGAGGCGCAGTCGGACCAGACGCCGCCCTCCCATCATCGACAGGGCCGACAGGGCGTCCTCAAGTCGACCGTCATCGGCCTCGACATCGGTCTCGGTCAGCAGGGAGACGTTGAAGGGGTCATTGAGGTCCGGGGTGACGGTCTTGCACAGCCGCTCGGCGCGTTCTCCGACGCCTGACCGGTCGCGTCCGTGGATCAGGACCACGCGCACCGACGGATCGGGGGACTTGAGGAAGCGCTCGATCTCCGGAGCCTTGGAGAGCTGCATGGCCCCGGATCAGGGGCGCGCCGGGGCGTTCGGGCCCACGGCATGGAACAGGGCCAGTCGAATCCGCTGGGCGAGGGCCTCCGCAGCCCGCTCCTCGGCATCTTCCTGGGCCGCGATCGCGGCATAGGGCTGGTCCGAAACGGCATAGGTCACCGTAACGGTCTCGCTTCCGGTCCGGGCCTCGCCGCCGGACAGCGGAGTCAGGGTCCACTGGCCGACGAGGGTCATCTCATAGCGGGCGGCGGTGTCGTCGATCCGACGGCCGAGCGGCCTGCGGGACGGCTCCAGCGTCACGTCCAGTCGCCATTCGGCCGTCCGGGCGCGGTCATGCAGGAGGGCATCCTCCAGTCGCTCTCGCAGGCGGTAGCCCAGCCGGGTGTCGGGGGTCTCAACCGCGACGCGCGACAGGCCCATGGCGGTCGCCTCACCATAAAGGGGTGTGAAACCACAGGCTGACAGGGCCACCGACAGGGCCGCAATCCCGCTCAGCCACACGGCGCGGCTCATCCCGCCACCAGATTGACGATACGGTCGGGCACCACGATCACCTTTCTGACCGACAGACCATTGGTCTCAAGGTAGGCGCGCACGGCCGGGTTGGCCAGCGCCTCGGCCTCGACGGCCTTCGGGTCGGCGCCCCGCGGCATGACGATCTCGCCGCGCCGCTTGCCGCCGATCTGCACCGGCAGGGTGAGTTCGTCATCGGCCGCCAGAGCCGGGTCCCATTCGGGCCAGGGGGCGTCCAGAACCATGCCGCTCTCGCCCAGCGCCGACCAGCATTCCTCGGCCAGGTGCGGCGTGAACGGCGCGATCAGCCGGGCGAAGGCCGATAGGGCCTCGTGCTGCGCCGCACCGCCGGCGCTTGCATGGGCGCGCAGGGTCGACAGGAAGCCATAAAGCTTCGCAATGGCCGAGTTGAAGCGGAAGCCTTCGACACCTTCGGTGACGGCCTTGATGGTCTTGTGGGTCTCGCGGCGCAGGGCCGGATCGGTCTCCGCCTGCGCCTGCGCCGCCTCGTCAAAGCCGTCAAACTCGGCCCAGACGCGCTGGACGAAGCGGCTGGCGCCCTCCAGTCCGCCAGTCGTCCATTGCACATCGCGCTCCGGAGGACTGTCGGACAGCACGAACAGCCGCCCCGCGTCCACGCCGTGGCTGTCGAGGATTTCCTGTGGGGCGACCACATTCTTCTTCGACTTGGACATCTTTTCGATATCGCCGATCGACAGGGGCTCACCGGTCGACAGGCGGGTCGCGACGCGTTTGCCCTCAAGGGTCTCCAGCCGCACATCGGTCGGCTCGACCCAGGCCCCGCCCTCGGTGCGATAGGTCTCGTGAACCACCATCCCCTGGGTGAACAGGCCGGAGAAGGGTTCCTTGACCGACATCATGCCCGCGTCCGACAGGGCGCGGCTGATGAAGCGGGCATACAGCAGGTGCAGCACCGCGTGCTCGACCCCGCCGATATACTGATCCACGGGCAGCCAGTGATCGGCGGCGGCCGGGTTGATCGGCGCCTCTGCCTTCGGGTCCGTAAAGCGGGCGAAATACCAGCTGGAATCGACAAAGGTGTCGAGCGTATCGGTCTCGCGCCGGGCCTCGGCGTCGCAGGACGGGCAGCGGACGTGTTTCCAGGTCGGGTGCCGGTCCAGCGGATTGCCCGGCTTGTCGAAGGTCACATCCTCGGGCAGCACGACCGGCAGCTGGTCGGCCGGCACAGGCACCGCGCCGCAGGCCTCACAGTGGATGACCGGGATCGGACAGCCCCAGTAGCGCTGGCGGCTGACGCCCCAGTCGCGCAGGCGATAGAGCGTCTTGCCCTCGCCCGTCCCGGCCGCCTCGACCCGGGCGATCACTTCAGCCTTGCCCTCGGCGATGCCCTTGCCGTTCAGGAAGTCCGAATTGAACAGGGTGCCGGGACCCGTATAGGCCTCGTCGCCGACGGTGAAGTCGTCACCGGCGCCCTCGGGCCGGACGACGGGCAGCACCGGCAGATCGTATTTGCGCGCAAATTCCAGATCGCGCTGGTCATGCGCCGGACAGGCGAAGATCGCCCCCGTGCCGTATTCCGACAGGATGAAGTTGGCGATCCAAACCGGGATCTCCTCGCCGGTGAAGGGATGGCGGACGGTCAGGCCCGTATCGCGTCCGATCTTCTCGGCCTGTTCGATCTCGGCTTCCGACGTGCCGCCCCGGCGGCATTCGGCGACGAACGCCGCCACAGCGGGATCCGCAGCGGCCAGCTGTTTCGACAGCGGATGGTCGGGCGCGAGGCCGAGGAAGGCGGCGCCGAACAGGGTGTCGGGCCGCGTGGTGTAGATTTCGATGCCGCCCTCGAACCCTTCGGGCGGGGTGCCGGCAAAGGCCCAGGTCATCTGCAGGCCGCTGGACCGTCCGATCCAGTTCTCCTGCATGGTCCGCACCTTGTCAGGCCAGCGATCCAGCGTCTTCAGCCCGTCGATCAGGTCGTCCGCATAGTCGGTGATCCGCAGGAACCACTGGTTCAGCTTGCGTTTTTCGACGACGGCGCCCGAGCGCCAGCCGCGACCGTCGATCACCTGCTCATTGGCCAAGACGGTGTTGTCGACCGGATCCCAGTTGACCACCGAGTCCTTGCGATAGACCAGGCCGCGCTTCAGCAGTTCCAGGAACCACGCCTGCTGTTTGCCATAATAGGCCGGGTCACAGGTGGCGAACTCGCGCGACCAGTCCAGCGACAGGCCCAGCAGCTTCAGCTGGTCGCGCATGGTGGCGATGTTGGACCACGTCCACTCACCGGGGTGGACGCCGCGTTCCATGGCGGCGTTCTCGGCCGGCATGCCGAACGCGTCCCAGCCCATGGGATGCAGCACGTCAAAGCCCCGGGCCCGTTTGAACCGGGCGACGACATCGCCCATCACATAGTTGCGCGCATGGCCCATGTGGATGTTGCCCGACGGATAGGGAAACATCTCGAGCACAAAATATTTGGGCTTGCCGGTCGGCGTGCCGGCGTCGAACGCCGGGGTGGTGAAGGCGTCAGCCTCGCGCCAGCGGTCCTGCTGGCGGGGCTCGGCAGTCTTGGGGTCGTAACGGGCCACGCGAAAGAGGGCTCCTTGAACGAGCCCGGCGCGGGCCGGGCCCGGATGCGTCGGTCGGGAGAGACGAGGCCCGGTTCAGGACCTGTCAGATCGGGTACGGGGGCCGAAGCCCCCGACAGTCAGCGGGCGTCGGCGAGGTTGAGCTGGCGCGCCCGCGTCAGAATGGCGTTCTCGAGGTCCGTTTCGGTCTGCGGATCGACCGGGGCGGCCGTCCATTGGCCGTCGGCGCCGCGCACCTGCTTGACCACCGCCACGTTCAGCGCGTCGGCCCGAAGTCGGGTGTCGAGGATGAAGACGGTGGCCTTGAACCGCTCGTTCGGGGCGGCCGGGTCCGAGTACCAGTCATAATTGATCACGCCGCCCCAGGGGTCGGCGCTCGCCAGTGGCATGAAGCTGAGCGTGTCCAGCGAGGCGCGCCACAGATAGGCGTTCACGCCGATTCCGACGGACGGGGCGCTCGAGGCCGGCGCATTGTCCGAACCGCCGATGATCGGGATCGAGCTACACCCGGCCAGGGCCAGGCCCGATGCCATCAGGACCATTGCTGCGCCGCGAACCACAGCCGACTGGGTGGCCATTCAGGACTCTCCGTTCAGATTCAACCTCATCGCTCCCGGACAGAAGCGCATGCGTCGCCCCGGATCGCACCGACCCGGAACTGCCTGTCCTATAGCACGGGGAAAAGGGGCAAAGACAAGGCAAAGCCGCATCTCCGGCCCGGCCCTGTCTGACTCGCCGGCCGGGAGAGGCCCGGCAGGCCGGAATTCGCGTGACGCTTGCGCCACAGACCGGAACGGAGTCGCGATACGCGCAACCCTTGGCCCCGGTTTGCATTGACGGTCCATACGGCCAGTGTCTTAGTTTCAAATCATAAAGTGTCGGGATCGATTTTTTGCCGGTCACCAGCACCCATCAGAGTCGAAGGCTCAAAGGGCAGGACATGCGCCAGACGCGCACAGGACAGGTCAAGGCGCAGCGCACCCCCACCGGTGTGACGCTGGGCCTGTCGGCTGCTCTGGTCCTCGCCGGCGCCGCGCTGACGCTGTCTCCCACACCCGCCGACGCCCAGACCCGCCCGACCCCGCGCGCCCAGGCACCGACCGTCTCGCTCAGCGATGCGGATCGCGCGGCCCGCACCGGGCAACGCCGCGGTTTGCGCGTCAACGAAAGCGGGCGTTGGGGCCTCGACTTCAATCTCAGCCCGCCTGTCGGTCGCGAAGCCGAATGGGGCGATGTGGAAGCAGGCGCCTATTACCGCGTCAATCCCAGCCTGCGGGTCGGGGCCTCGGCCGGTCTGGCCGTCGCCGATCCTGACCCGGCCCGCGTCCGGGAATCCGACACCCGCGCCCAGCCGCGCGTGCGGCTCGAAAGTATCTTCCGCTTCTGAGCTGGCTTTCAGCCCGCGACGAAGGCCTTCACCACACCGTCAATCGCCGCGAGGCCACAAAGACCGGTGTCCGCCAGGGCGGGCGCCGTCTCTGCCGTGATGCCGCCGAGGCCATAGACCGGCAGGGACAGGCGCGAGACCCGCCGGGTGACGCCCGCGATCCCCAGCGGCTCGCGGTCCGCGCTCGGCCCGCCCGCCCGGAACACGGGGGACAGGATCACGGCGTCGAGGGCCGCGCGCTCCGGTCCGATATCATCCCCATGCAGGGCGGCGGTCAGGATCCAGTGGGAATTAAGCAGGCGCAGGTCCGGTGCCCGCTGCAGATCCCGCTCCGGCAGATGCACGCCGTCTGCTCTTGTGACCTCAGCCAGTTCGGCATCCTGCCCGATCAGCAAGCGCTGGTCCCGGTCCGTCGTCACCTGCCGCAGGCGCCGCGCCTCCTCAGCCATCTCGGATCGACCGAAGCCACGATAGACCACCCCGGCCCCGCGGGGCAGACGCGCCGCCACCTCCCACGGCCGGGGTGTGCGAACCGGATCGGTGAAGAACAGCAGGGGCGGCAGGGATGCGACGCCCGGGCTGACAGCCGCGGCCGCCCGGTTTAGAGCCTGTGCGGTCTGCCACAGCTGATTGTCTTCAGGATCTCCCGTCATGTCCTCCTCATCGCCCGTCTCCGCGCCTCAGTCCATTGCCGGGCGTCTGGCCGAGGTACGGGCGCGGATTGACGCCACAGCGCGGGACTGCGGGCGCGATCCGGCGGATGTGACCCTTGTCGCCGTGACCAAGACCCAGCCTTGGGCGCGCGTGAAGGCCATGCTGGACGCAGGACAGACGGTTTTCGGAGAGAACCGTGTGCAGGAAGCGGACGGGCGCTGGGGCGCCCCCGAGGCCTCGGGCCATGCGGTCGAGCTGCGTCTGATCGGTCCCCTGCAGACCAACAAGGCCGAGGCCGCGCTCGCCCGCTTCGATATCATCGAGACGCTCGACCGCGAGCGCCTGGCCGAGGCGCTGGCGCGGGCCGCCGAAAAGCTGGGCAAGTCCCCGCGCGTGCTGATTCAGATCAACACCGGCGAGGAGCCCCAGAAAGCCGGCCTTGCGCCGCGTGATGCCGACGCCTTCATCGCCCGGGCCCGCGAGGTTCATGGTCTTCGGGTCGAGGGGCTGATGGCCATTCCGCCGGTCGAGGAGGCGGCGGGGCCCCATTTCGCCCTGCTGGCCAAAATTGCCCGGCGCAACGACCTGAAGGGTCTGTCCATGGGTATGAGCGGCGATTTTGAAACGGCGATTCGCTTCGGAGCCACCCATGTGCGGCTGGGCACGGCCCTCTTCGGGCCCCGGGATACGGACTGATCGACCGGAAAACGCGGGCCTGCCCTTGGCGTGGGGCGCAACGCTCGCCATCATCAGGATATGCCCACGTCCAAGACCCTGCTGATCATCGACGATGACGACGACCTGCGCGAGGCCCTGGCCGAGCAACTGGCGCTGCACGAGGAGTTTGTGCCCCGTCAGGCGGCCAATGCCACCGATGGCATCCGTATGGGGCGGGACTCGCGCATCGATCTGATCCTGCTGGACGTCGACCTCCCGGACATGGACGGGCGCGAGGCCTGCCGCCTGCTGCGCAAGGCCGGGGTCTCGACCCCGATCATCATGCTTACCGGCCAGACGTCGGACTCCGATACGGTGCTCGGACTGGATGCCGGGGCCAATGACTATGTGGCCAAGCCGTTTCGGTTCGCCGTGCTGCTGGCCCGCATCCGCGCCCATCTGCGCAGCCATGAACAGTCCGAGGACGCCGTCTTCCGCATCGGGCCCTATGAGTTTCGCCCGGCCGCCAAGACCCTGTCAGCGCCCGAGGGCCGCAAGATCCGGCTGACGGAGAAGGAAACCAACATCCTCAAATACCTCTACCGCGCCGGGGCCAAGGCCGTATCGCGCGAGGAACTGCTGACCGAGGTCTGGGGCTATAACGCGGGGGTCACCACTCACACGCTGGAAACCCACATCTATCGTCTGCGCCAGAAGATCGAGCCCGAACCGGGCCAGGCCCGCATTCTCGTCACCGACCAGGGCGGCTACCGCCTACAGCCGTAAGGGCCACTGCACCCGTTTGTCATCCCGGAAGCGCCGCAGGCGCTATCCGGGACGCCACTCGCTGAGCACGGCGCTGGAGCCGCCGTCCTCGAACGCCACGCGGTCCAGCTGGACGGCGGCGATACAGACCGGGCGCTGGTCGATACCGGCGGCGCGGCAGCGGATGGCGCGGCCGTCGGGGAAACTGGCGAACCGGCCTTCCAGAACCACGCGATAGCCCATCGGTGAAGGGACGGCAGCGCGGTCATCCTCGCCCCTGACGGTGAAGCGATAGGCCTGCCCGTCCCGGCGGCCCAGACGCGAGCTGTTGGTTTCATGAACCGACGCCAGGCCGACGGTCTGGGCCTCGGCCCGTCCCGATCCGCCGCCCAACGGGTCGCGTGTGATGCGCGGGCAGGTCTCGCTGCCCAGCCAGGGGCGGTTGAGCCAGAAACCCTCGACGGCCTCCCAGCGATCACCGGCCCCTGAACTGACGACAAGGGCCGTATCGGACCAGTCGTCCGGCGTAAGCGACAATCGCAGCGTCTCATTTTCCGGGCCCCAGGTCAGGGTCGGCAGGCCGGCCTCGGGCGACCGGGCGGCGTCTCCTGCGTCAGGGGTCGCATCCGTGGCTGCGGGGCGCGGACGCCCGCAGCCGAACGGCAGGCGGATGGCAAAGGTGCGCCCGACGAGTGGGTCTGCCCCGGTGGCGGTGCTGCCCGTGGCATAGGCCGAGCCCGCCCGTGAAATAGCGCCCAGAAAGGCCGCCCGGTCCAGCGTCGTCGGGGTGGGGATATCCGGTTCCGGCACCGGCGTTTCGACGATGGGTTCAGCGTCGGCGGGTTGCTCTCGCGGTTCGCGGTCGCACTGGGCCAGTCCAAGGACAAGTCCAACGGCCAGGCCGAGGCGAACGACAGGCTGGTCACGCAGTGATTTGACGGTCGCAATCCCAAGCATGCCAAGGCCTTAGCACACTCTGGCTCCAAGACGAATTTCCGTTACCCGTATTGACGGCGGGCCCGCTGACGCGTCTTGAGGGCGGATGACCTTTGACCAGATCATAGCCCTGACTGTGCTGGTGACCGTGGTCGGCGTGCTGATCCACGGCCGGGTGCGTGCCGACGTCGTGGCCCTCGCCGGGGCAGCGGTGCTCTTGCTGCTCGGCGTTGTCCGCCCCGTCGAGGTTCAGGCCGCCTTTGCCAGTCCCGCGGTCATTGCGCTCGCCTCCCTGTTTGTCATCGCCTACGCCATAGAACTCTCCGGCCTCCTTGGCCTGTTGATCCGGCAGGCCACCAAACTTTGCGCGCGACTGGGTGAGGCGGGCCTGTGGATCGTCATGATGCTCTGCGGCGCCGCGTCAGCCCTTCTCAACAACACGCCGATCGTGGTGCTGGCCGCCCCCGTCATCAAGGACGTGGCCGCGACCCTGAACCGCTCGCCGAGGCGGTTCCTGATTCCGCTCGTCTACATCAGCATCATGGGCGGGTCCTGTACCCTGATCGGCACCTCGACCAATCTGCTGGTCAACGACATGGCCCGGAATGTCGGCCAGCCGGTCTTCACCCTGTTCGAGATCACGCCTGTGGGCCTCGCCATCGCCGTGTGTGGTGCTTTCTGGCTCTATTTCGTGGGGGCGCGCCAACTCGGCCGCGCGGTCGCCGACGATGAGGCCGAGGCCCTGCGGCGCAAGCGCGCCGAGGAGGCCCGGATCGAGGCCGAGACCCAGAAGGCGGCGCGACGCTTCCGCCTGCCATTCAACCTGCCGCGTCTCGGCGAGCCGCGCCAGCTGGAGCACGGGTCCGGCGATGCCCAGCTCGGGGATATCAAGCTGTACGAGGCGGCAGACCGGCCGTTCGAGTTCAAGCGGGCCATGGTATCACTGAGCATCTTCGTGGCGGTCGTCCTGGCCGCCGGCATGGGCTGGATTCCGATCGCCGCCGCGGCCTTTGGCGGCGCGGTGGCGTTGATCCTGCTGCGGATCCTGACGGCGGAAGAGGCCTATTCCGGCCTGCGACCGGATATTCTCCTGCTGATCGCAGGCATGGTCGTGCTCGGCATCGCCATTGAGGTGACGGGCCTCGGCCAGACCGGGGCCAGCCTTCTGATCGACGTCATTCGCCCGTTCGGCCCGCTGGCGGCGCTGATCATCCTGTACGGCGTGACCCTGTTTGCCACGGAACTGCTGTCCAATGCCACGGTCGCCGTCCTGATCACCCCGGTGGCCGTGGCCCTGGCGGTCAGCCTCGGCGTGGATCCCCGGCCGTTCCTCGTGGGGGTCATGATGGCGGCCTCGGCGGCCTTCGCCACCCCGTTCGGCTATCAGACGAACGTGCTGGTCTATCAGCTGGGCGGCTACAGCTATATGGACTTCGTCCGCATCGGCGTGCCGCTCAATCTGATCACCTGGGTGGCGGCCATGATCGCCATCCCGATCTTCTTCCCGTTCTAGGCTTCAGACATCCAGATCGACGCTGACCGGGGCGTGATCGCTGGGCCGCTCCCAGGCTCTCACAGGCTCGTGGATGCGGGCCGACCCCGCCACCACGGCTGAGGTCAGCCCCGGCGAAGTCCAGATGTGATCGAGGCGCAGTCCGCGGTTCGACTTGCGGAAGTCCTGGGCGCGGTAGCTCCACCAACTGGCCAGCTTCTCCGGCTCGGGAAAGGCGTCGCGAATGACGTCGGTGAAGCGCCCGGCCGCCTGCAGACGGGTCAGGGTCTCGATCTCGACCGGCGTGTGGCTGACCACCTTCAACATGTAGCGGTGGTTCCAGACATCGAACTCGCCGGGCGCAATGTTGAAATCCCCGGCCAGCAGCAGGGGCGCGTTCGGATCCCGCCGTCTGACCTCGGCGGTCAGCCGCTCATAGAAGTCCATCTTGTGGTCGAATTTCGGATTGAGCGCCCGGTCGGGCAGGTCGCCGCCCGCCGGAATGTAGAAATTCTGGATCTCGACCCCCCGGACCGTCGCCGAGACGCAGCGCGCATGACCCTCGCGGCACAGGCCGAGATTTGGGGCCGCGTCCAGCGGCAGGCGACTGGCGATGGCTACGCCGTGCCAGCCCTTCTGTCCGCCGACCTTCAGATGGGGCAGGCCCATCTCTTCAAAGGCGCGCACCGGAAACTGGTCGTCGGTGCATTTGATCTCCTGCAGCAACAGGACGTCGGTAGCGCTCTCGGCGACATAGCGCGCGACCTGATCGATGCGCAGGCGGACGGAGTTGATGTTCCAGGTGGTCAGGCGAAGGGTCATGGCCCGCCTTAGCAGGGCTTTGTCAGCAGGCGCAAAAAAACGCCCGGTCGCGGGACCGGGCGTTCTCAAGGTGTCTCTGCCGCAGGGAGGGGGATGACATCCGTAGCGGTCAAATGGCTGTTTCGAGCCTGTGCCCATTCTGCAACGCCAAACCAAAAAAGTCAACCGGAGAGACGGTCCGCCGTCGGTGTGATTCTTTCGTCACGATTCACCGGTTGGGCGTGAGCGTCAACGATTGCGGCCGGGCCGGCGGGTCGGGTCGCGCAGCTGGAACAGGCTGTTCGA
>CAXICH010000014.1:0-18984 GCA_964022245.1 uncultured Alphaproteobacteria bacterium | reverse complement strand
GCCGTCGCCACCGGCATCATGGCCTATGCCGCGACGGAGGACCGCTAGGTCCCCCGTGGCTTGACCCGGGTCGTGGGCGCGGAATTGGCGGGGTCCTCCGGCCAGGGATGACGAGGGTAGCGCCCCCGCATCTCCGCGCGCACGGCCGACCATGACCCCACCCAGAACCCCGGCAGATCCTTCGTCACCTGCACCGGGCGGCGCGCGGGCGACAGCAGGGCCAGCGTCAGCGGTACCCAGCCGTCGGCAACGGTCGGATGGGTCTTCACGCCGAACAGCTCCTGCACGCGGATATCGACGCGCGGTCCCCCCTCGGCGGCATAGTCGATGGCGGTCGAGCCCAGCGGCGTCTCCAGCCGCGCGGGGGCCAGCCGGTCCAGATCGCGCTGCCGGTCCCACGGGATCAGCGCCCGCAGTCCCTGCTCCAACGCCCCATCCGCGATGCCCTCCAGCCCCTGAACTCCTGCCAGAAGCGGCCACAGCCACGCCTCACGCGCCGCCATCAGCCCCTCATCCGACACATCCGGCCAGCCGTCATCCAGCCCCCGCAGGAACGCCAGCCGCGCCCGGAGCGCCGACGCCCGCTCGCCCCAGCGCAGGCCCTTCAGCCCCTCCCGTTCGATTTCGCCCTTCACCAGGTCCGCGACCTGGGCCTTGTCCGGGGCCCCCAGCGACACCTCCTCGACCACCAGTTCGCCAATCCGCTTCAGCCGACGCACCTCCATCCGGCCGGACGGGGTGCGCACCATTCGCTCCTCCTCGACCATCCGGTGGCCCAGCGCCTCGACATCAACCGGACAGGCCAGGCGGATGCGGTCGCCGCTGACCCCGCCGCTCAGCTCCGCGACCGCCAGCCAGGGCGAACCGGACAGCGCGTCGGTCGGCTCCAGAAAGGCCCCGCGACCCGACGCCAGCCGTACCTCGCCCGGCCGGCCGCGCGCCCGCGCCACCCGCTCGGGAAAGGCCTCCACCAGTAACAGCCCCGCATCAACCTCCTGCCCCTTGCCGCCGCCCGCCAGCCGCGCCCACCGATCGGCCAGCTTCAGCGCGTCGCGGGCGCGGGGCGACCGGTCGCGCTCCAGTGCCTCGAGCCGGTCCCGCAGATCGGTTGAGGTTCCGCCCAGACCGGGTTCCCCGAGGATGGCCGCGATCCGCGCGCCGGTCAGCGCATCCCCCTGATCCGAGGCCACGGTCACCATATGCGCCAGTCGCGGGCTCATCGGCATCTCCGCCATCCGACGTCCGTGCGGGGTCAGGTCGCCCCGGTCGTCCAGCGCCCCCAGCCGGGTCAGCACCGCCCGCGCCTCGGTAAAGGCCCCGACCGGCGGCGGATCGATCAGGGCCAGACCCTCGGCTGACCGCGCGCCCCAGCGCGCCAGATCCAGCGCCAATCCGGTGAGGTCGGCCTCCAGGATTTCGGCGGGTTGTTCCGGGATCAGACCCCGGCTCTGTTCCTCGTCCCACAGGCGGTAGCAGGTGCCCGGCCCCACGCGCCCGGCCCGGCCCCGCCGCTGATCGGCCGAGGCGCGGCTGACCCGCACCGTCGCCAGCCGCGTCAGCCCACTGGCCGGCTCAAAGCGCGGCACCCGCGACAAGCCACTGTCGACGACGGCTGTAATGCCCGGCAGGGTCAGGCTGGTCTCGGCCACGGCCGACGCGAGGATCACCCGGCGCTGCCCCGCAGGGGGCGCGGACAGGGCCCGGTCCTGCACGGTGCGATCCAGCCCGCCATAGAGGCTGACCACCTCGACATTCGACGGCAGCTTCGCTTCGGCCAGCGCCCGCGCTGTCCTGTGGATTTCCGATTGCCCCGGCAGGAATACCAGCACCGACCCGCCTGTCTCGCCCAGCGCCCGACGCACAGCCCGGGCCAACGCCACCTCCAGCCGTTCTGCCGGATTGCTGCCCAGATGCACCGTCTCGACCGGAAAGGCCCGGCCCTCGGCCTCGATCACCGGCGGGCCATCCAGCACCTTGACCATGGAGGCCACATTCAGCGTCGCCGACATGACCACCAGTTTCAGGTCGGGTCGCAGCAGCTCCTGCGTCTGGCGGGCGAGGGCCAGCCCCAGATCGGCGTCCAGACTACGCTCGTGAAACTCGTCGAACAGAACCGCCGCGACGCCCTCCAGCCCCGGATCAGCGATGATCCGGCGGGTGAAGATGCCCTCGGTGATCACCTCGATGCGGGTCCTGGGCCCCACCCGGCTTTGCAGGCGGGTGCGATAGCCGACGGTCTCGCCGGCCGGCTCCCCCCGCATCTGCGCCATACGCTCGGCCGCGGCCCGGGCCGCCAGTCGTCGGGGTTCGAGAACCAGGATCGTCCCCGCCCGGCCAACATCGCTGTCCAGCAGGGCCAGCGGCACGCCGGTGGTCTTGCCCGCACCCGGCGGTGCACCCAGCACAACGGCCGGGTGGTCCCGGACCGCCGCGATCAGGCGGTCCAGAACCTCATGGATGGGCAGGTCGGACGCCGCATCGCGGCCAGGCGTGGTCGTCACGGCGTCCGGCTACTCCAACCTCAGCCCAGCAGCTGAGGGAACATGCCGATCACCAGAATGGCCGTCACCGCCAGCGGGCACAGCCAGGCCACCAGGAAGCGCCACATCGACAGCGCGCCGCCCGTCAGGCCGGTCTCGGCGTCGACGATCTTCTTGTCCGCCACCCAGCCGATGAACAGGGCGGTGACCAGACCCGACAGCGGCAGGAACAGCTTGGAGGTGATCCCGTCAAAGGCATCGAACCAGCCGGCGTTTTCGAAACCCGGAATGAAGGGGATCGGCCGCTGGTCGGCGAGGATGTTGAACGACAGGGCCGAAAGGACTCCGAGGGCGAAAATGATCAGCCCCATGCCCCAGGCGGCCGCGCTGCGCGACACACCGAACTTCTCCGTGATCCAGCCAACCGAGATTTCCAGCAGCGACACCGACGAGGTCAGCGCCGCGAAGAAGGCCAGAACGAAGAAACCGAAGGCGACGATCGCGCCGCCCGGCATCAGGTGGAAGGCGGTCGGCAGGGTCTGGAACATCAGGGTCGGGCCGGCGTCCGGCTGCAGGCCCACGCTGAACACGATCGGGAAGATGGCCAGACCGGCGATGATGGCGACGGCCGTATCGGCAAAGGCGATCGTACCCGAGGTCGAGCCCAGATTGGTATCCTTCGACGCATAGGCGCCATAGGCGATCATCGCGCCGCCGCCGAGGCTGAGCGAGAAGAAGGCCTGACCGAGCGCCGAACTCATCACGCCCGGCTCGGTAATGCGGCTGAAGTCGGGCGAGAACAGGAAGTTGATGGCCTGGGCGAAATCGCCCGTCATGGCGGCATAGATGGTGATGCCGATCAGCAGGAAGAAGAAGGCCGGCATCAGCCACACGGCCGCGGCCTCAATGCCGCCCTTCACACCGCGCGCCACGATCAGCACCGTCAGGATCACGAAGATCGACTGCATGCCGACCAGCAGGCCCGGGTTGGCAAACAGGGCCGGCATCATCTCGCGGATCGATTCCGGCGACTGGTCCGGATAGGCGCCGCCCAGCGCAGTACCGCCCGACACCGCCTCGAACAGGCCCATGCCGCTGGTACCGATAAAATAGACGACCCAGCCGGCGACCACACAGTAGAAGGACAGGATCAGGGTGTTGGCGATCAGACCCAGGACCGCCATGGCACTCCACGCCGGGCTGGCCCCGGATTGACGCGCCAGATGCACGGCGCTGCCGATGGTGGAGCGCTGGCCATGACGGCCGATCAGGGTTTCGGACAGCAGCAGGGGCGCCGCAATCAGCACCACGCAGAGGATATACAGCAGCACAAAGGCGCCGCCGCCATTGGTCCCCGCCTCCGTCGGGAACCGCCACAGGTTCCCGAGACCAACGGCCGACCCTGTCGCCGCCAGAACGAAGGCCGTCTTTGACGACCATTTTGCCTGCCCGGAGGGCGAAGACGCGACCATATGAATACTCCCCCGCACCGGTAGCCGCATCGGCCCCGGCGCTGATTGGTTACCGTTGCGGCGACCTTGACGGCGCCCCCCCCATGAATCAAGCCCGGCGGCGCTGACCTTGGCGTTATCAAATAACTCTCGCGCCCCCTCAAGATGACGATTGCGTGAAAAACGGGGCCGATCTAGTTTCCACCCCGGAGCGGTGGCGGCCCCTTCGGACCGCCCGCTGGAGGCGACATCCAAACATGAGTAACCCCCCTGTTTCGGGAGGCGGCAACCGCCTGTTCCTGAAGAAATCGATTGCCCAGATCCAGAAAGAGGCCGCCAAGAGCGAGCTGAAGCGGACCTTGGGCCCCATCAACCTTATGAGCCTGGGCATTGGCGCCATCATCGGTGCCGGTATTTTCGTTCTGACCGGACAGGTGGCATCCGCCAATGCTGGTCCAGCGATCATGCTGTCCTTTGTGATCGCAGGAACGGCCTGCGCCCTGGCCGGGCTTTGCTATGCCGAGCTGGCGTCGACCATGCCGGTGTCCGGATCGGCCTATACCTATGCTTACGGAACCTTGGGCGAAGTGTTCGCCTGGATCATGGGCTGGCTGCTGGTGCTTGAGTACGGCGTCGCCGCCTCGACCGTCGCCGTGGGCTGGTCCGGCTATGTCATCTCAATTCTCTCTGACTTCGGACTCAGTCAGCAGTTGTTCCCCATGATCCAGTATGCGGGGGGCGAAGGGCCACAGTGGGCAACCCCGCTGGTCCAGCTGATCCAGAACGGCGCGGCGACCAGCTTCCCCCTGACCGGCACCTTCAATCTGGTGGCGGCCGTCGGCATTGCCGCCGTCTGCAGCCTGCTGGTGCTCGGCGTGTCGGAGTCGGCCAACGTCAACAACATCATCGTGGTCATCAAGATCATCGTGCTGCTGACCTTCATTGCCGTCGGCATCGCCTACGTCGATCCGAACAACTGGGTCCCCTTCATCCCCGAGCCGACCGGTCAGGCCGGCCAGTTCGGCGTGGGCGGCATCTTCCGCGGCGCGGCCATCATCTTCTTCGCCTATGTCGGCTTCGAGGCTGTCTCGACCGCTGCGGCCGAGGCCAAGAACCCGTCGAAGGACGTGCCCATCGGCATCCTCGGCGCCCTGGTCGTCTGCACCATCATCTATATGGCGGTGGCCGCCGTCATGACCGGCGTCGTTCCCTATCTGGAGCTGGCCTCGCCCGCGCCGATCGCGGTCGCCATCGACCGGATGGGTCTGCACTGGGCCGACATCCCGCTGGCGGTCGCCCCCGGTGGCCAGCTGAACCTGATCAGCTTCCTGATCAAGGTCGGCGCCATCACCGGCCTCAGCTCGGTCATGCTGGTGCTGTGCTACGGCCAGACGCGGATCTTCTACACCATGGCGCGTGATGGCCTGCTGCCGCGCTCCTTTGCCGTGATCCACCCCAAATTCCGCACTCCGTGGATCGGGACGATCGTGCTGGGCATCCTGATCTCGATCGCGGCGGCCTTCCTGCCGATCTCGATCCTGGGCGACCTCGTGTCGCTGGGGACGGCTACCGCCTTCTCGATCGTGTGTCTGAGCGTCATCTACCTGCGCGTCAAACACCCCGAGATGGAGCGTCCGTTCCGCGTGCCGGGCGGTGTCTACACGGCGTTTGCCGGTATCTGTGCCTGTCTGTTCCTGGCCTACAACAATCTGTCGCCCATGATTCAGCACGCCATGAACGACAATCCGCTGCCGCTGATCCTGCTGGCCGCCTACGCGGCGGTCGGCGCGCTGATCTACATCGCCTACGGCTACTGGCACTCCAAGCTGGCCAAGGGCATCGACATCACCGAAGAGACGACCATCAGTTCTCCGGCCGACGCCTTCGGACATGGCGTCGACAACATCAAGGAAGACTGACGCCCCTTTCCGTCAGACGCGCGAAGGCCCGGAGGTCACCCTCCGGGCCTTTTCGTATGCCGGCTCGTCAGGTGATGACCGAAGGGCGCGTCCGGCCCAGCCGGGCCTCGATGTCGGCGAAGGCAAGCGAGACCTCCGCCACGGCGGCCAGCGCCTCGGCCGGATCGCGATGCAGATCGCCCGCCGGGTCCTCGAACCGTTCCAGATAGACCCGCAGCGTCGCCCCCGAGGATCCGGTGCCCGACAGGCGGTAGGTAACCCGCGCATCCGGGCTCAGGCGCACGGTCACGCCCTGGTGCTTCACTTCCGATCCATCCACCGGATCGCTGTAGGCAAAGTCCTCGGCGGATTGCACGCGGTAGCCGGCGATCTGCCGGCCCTCCGACCCGGCGACGGTCTCGCGCAGGGCCTGCATGAAGGCCTGGGCCGGGCCGACGTCCAGCCCCTCGTAATCATGCCTCTGGTAGTAGTCCCGGCCAAAGCGGGACCAGTGGCCGACCACCACCTCGCCAACCCCCTTGCCGGTCACCGCCAGCACATTCAGCCAGAACAGAACCGCCCACAGACCGTCCTTCTCGCGCACATGGTCCGAGCCGGTACCGAAGCTCTCCTCGCCGCACAGGGTGATGCGCCCGGCATCCAGCAGGTTGGTGAAGAATTTCCAGCCGGTGGGCGTCTCGTGCATCTCGATGCCCAGGGCCTCTGCCACACGGTCGGCGGCGCGGCTGGTCGGCATGGATCGGGCCAGCCCCCTCAGACCGTCCCTGTAGCGCGGCACACAATGGGCCTGCGCCGCCAGGATCGCCAGACTGTCGCCCGGCGACACAACCATGCCGGGGCCCATGATCATGTTGCGGTCCCCGTCGCCATCCGAGGCGGCGGCGAAATCCAGCGGATCCTCGCCGAACATGCGGGCCGTCAGCTCGGGGGCATGGTCCGGATGCGGATCGGGGTGTCCTCCCCCGAAGTCGGGCAGGGGCTGACCCCGCACCACCGTGCCGACGGGCGCGCCCAGCCGGCGCTCGATGATCTCGGTCGCATAGGGACCGGTCACGGCATTCATCGCGTCGAAGGCCATGCGGAAGCCGGGGCGCGAGACCAGCGCGCGGATGGCGTCGAAATCGAACACCGTTTCCATCAGGTCGGCATAGTCCGCGATCGGATCGATCACCTCGACGACACCGCCGCCCAGCCCGGTCTCGCCGATCACCGACAGGTCGGGGGCCGTGTCCTGCAGGATGCGGTAGGCCGCCAGCGCCTTGCTGCGTGCGAAGACCGCGGCGGTGAAGCTGGTCGGCGCAGGCCCGCCGCTTTCGGTGTTGTACTTGACGCCGAAGTCACCGTCCGGACCGCCCGGATTGTGGCTGGCCGAGAGGATCACGCCGCCCTTTGCGCCGCGTTTGCGGATCAGGGCCGAGGCGGCCGGCGTCGAGATCAGACCGTCGCGGCCGACGATCACCCTCGAAAAGCCATTGGCCAGCGCCATTCGCACGACGATCGCGGCGGCCTCCCGACAGAAGAAGCGCCCGTCGCCCCCGACCACGAGGGCATCCCCGGGCTGCGGCGCCACTTCGTCAAACACAGACTGCAGGAAGGCTTCCAGATAGTCCGGCCGCATGAAGTCACATGTGGACTTGCGCAGGCCTGACGTGCCGGGCTCCTGATCCTGCCACGGGGTGATACTGACGCTCTTGATGGACACGGACGACCCTTGGCCTGCGGTGACCGGCGGCCACCCGAAAGCCATGTGTCTAGAGCGTTTTGATCGTCAGGCGAAGGTCAGCCGATGGGCGCCGTCCACCATCCCAGCAGGCTGGCGGCACTGACCGCCCCTGTTACCACGCCAACCGTGACGGCCAGACGGGCATTACGAACAACGAAACCGAATACATCACTGAACATCGCACTCTCCCCGGACGCCGCAATAGCGCCACAATCCGGGCCGTCCAGCAAGGTGTACAAAGGGTTAATGCGCTAACAAGTCCGTGATTCGCCCCCCGAGCGAGTCAGATGGTGCAGCACGATCGCCGAGGTCGCCGCCACATTCAGCGAATCAAATCCCGACGCCATGGGAATGCGGACCGGTCGGGCCCGCTGCAGCACCTCATTTGGCAGACCAGGCCCCTCGGCGCCGAGCAGGACCAGCGCCCGCAGCGGGATGTCCAGGTCCGCGAGCTCCGGACCGTCTCCCGGCGTCAAGGCCAGCGGCACATAGCCATGCGCCTCGGCCCGCTCGACCATGGTCGGGGCAGACAGGCCGGCCATCAGCGGCGTCCTCAGGACTGCGCCCACCGACACCCGTATCGCCTTGCGGTAAAAGGGGTCGCAGCAGCCGGGGTCGATCATCAACCCGCACGCCCCCAGTGCGGCGGCATTGCGGAAGATGCCCCCCATATTGTCGGCATTGCCGATGCCCACCGCCCCGACCAGCACGGAGCGCGCGGGTCGCGTGGCCAGGAAGGCATCGGGATCCAGCGGGCCGGGCTTGTCGCCCAGCGCCAGAATGCCTCGGTGCAGGTGGAAGCCCGCGATTCCGTCCAGAACCTCCTGCGGGGCGATGTAGATCGGCACATCGGGCTCAAGTCTTGCCAGCACCGGCTCCAGCTTCGCCAGCCGCTTGTCTGCCAGCAGCACGGCCCGCGCCCGGCACCGCGACCACGGCGAGGCCAGCACGTTCAGCACCACCTCGCCCTCGGCGATAAACAGTCCCTCGCGGCCCGTCAGGTCGCGTTCGCGCACGTCGCGAAAGGCGGCGATGCGGGGATCATCGGCAGAGGTCAGGGATATCGGCGTCATGGTGTCGATTTATCGTTGCACAGTCCGGCGGGCCGCTGCTATAGCGCCCCCCTCTTGAGTACCTGTTCCGCGGTAGCTCAGTGGTAGAGCAGCCGACTGTTAATCGGCTGGTCGTAGGTTCGAATCCTACCCGCGGAGCCACTCCCCCTTCCCCTGACACCGGCATGAAAAAAAGGAGCCCGACGCAGAGCGCCGGGCTTTGAAAAGGCTTGGTGATGGTGGGTGCCTCGCTAAAGGAATCCCGAGACCCGTGGTCGACCGATTGGCTTAAGAAGTCGTTAACGGCGCGGCAGCCAGCTGGCCTGGGGCGCGCCATCCGGGGCCTGCCATTTCAGCAGAAAGCCATCCTCGCGCTCGACGCGGGTGATGATCGGTGCCGGGGCGTCGGTGTCTGCGACGGACATCCCGGGAACCGCAAAGGTCTGTCCGTCGACCCGGACCTCGGAAGGCGGACTGCCGTCCATGCCCAGCCGCCACTGGCCCGAGGCATCCGCCTGCACCTGGATCGGGCCGCGTCCCGGAACCTCCACCCTGACATTCGACCCCGGCGCGGCCTGACCGGACAGGATCACGGCGCGGCCGTCGTGGTCGACACTGGACAGGGCGGGGCCCTCTCCCAGTCGGCGACTGCTCCCGCCGGGCGAGAGCAGCACAGCCGCACCCTGCGCCGCATCAAGGATCATCAGACGCCCGGGCGCCGGAACCGTCTCCTGACCCAGTTGCGCCTCGGGCGTCAGCACCAGGCCGTCCACGGCGGTGAGGCGCACCTCGAAAATGCCTCCGGTATCGGCAACCGCCGCATAGGCCCGCCCCGCAGGGGTTCGCAACACAACCCGCCCGCCCGGGTCCGCCTGTCCGGATACCACCAGTTCCGCGCCATCGCGGCGCAGCCCCGTAACCGAGGGCGGCATGATCCACCCCGACCCGGCGCCGGCCACCTGGGCGTCGGCGACAGGGGCCCGGACGTTGCGCGCCCCGCCGTTCTCACCGCTGCAACCGGCCAGAAGCAGCGCGAGGACGAGGCAGGCTGACCCCGTCTCGCCCCACGGCCGGATACCATCTCGTTCAATTGCGCGTTTCGCCGGGGCCATACGCCCTGTATGGCAAAAACCATCGTCGGCCGACAGTCATCCTGACTGTTGATCGTCCCGTCTGTTCTTCGAGGTTCCATGCCCACCACTTCCGCCGAGATCCGTCCCTTCAGCGGCCCCTCCGTCTGCCTGTTCTGTGGCTCATCCGAGACCGCTGATCCGAAATACACCGAGGCCGCGCGCGCCTTCGGCCAGGGGGTGGCGGAGAAGGGCTGGCGCCTTGTCTATGGCGGAGGCGGCGTCGGCCTGATGGGAGCCTCGGCGCGGGGCGCCCACGCGGCGGGGGGCCGGGTGCTGGGCGTCATGCCCGAGTTCCTGCGCAGCCGGGAGCGCCTGTTCGACGAGGTCGAGACCCTGGTGGTCGGCTCCATGCATGAGCGCAAGCAGATCATGTACGACGAGTCCGACGCGTTCGTCGTCGCCCCGGGCGGCATCGGCACACTTGAGGAAGTGATTGAACTTCTGTCGTGGAAGCGTCTGGATCTGCATGGAAAGCCCGTGATCTTCCTCGACATCGACGGCTTCTGGCAGACGCTGTTTCAGCTCATGGAGCACACGGTCGACGCCGGAATGACCCCGGCCTCCTTCCTTGAGGCGTGGACAGTATGCCGCACGGTCGATGAGGCCCTGAAGGCTCTCGACACTATGGACACGCCGTCAGACTTGAAACATGATCATCGATAAGTGATCAGCGGTCATAAAAAGCATCTGGCCGCGATTACCACCCTTGACAGTTTTCAAAAACAACGGACATTGCGCCGTCACGGGCTCCCCTGCCCGGTCCAAACTGGAGCGACTCCCCATGCGCACTCTTCTGATCGCGGCCCTTCTCGCCGTCGCCACCCCGACCCTGGCCACGCCGGCCCAGGCGCCCGAAACCTCCGCCACCCTGGCCAACGCCGCCTCCGCCCCCTCGGGTCGGGTGATCATCGACGGAGCCACCTGGCGCTGTGAAGGTGACAGCTGCACCGCCACCGGCGGCGCCAACCAGCCGGCGTCGCGCGCCTGCCGCCGGGTCGTTGCCCGTCTGGGCGAGGTCACCGCCTTCTCGTGGAAGGGCACCGCCCTGTCGGCCGAAGAACTGGCCGCCTGCAACGCCTGATCGGTCTGATCTCTGGCGGGACGGTCAGGCCGTCTCGCCAGAGAGCCGCTTCAGCATCCGCTCACGCCCGATCAGCGGAATCAGTGAAGCCATGTCCGGCCCATGCTCCTGCCCCGTCAGGATCTGGCGCAGCGGCATGAACAGGGCCTTGCCCTTGGCGCCCGTGCGCGCCTTGATCTCTCCGGTCCAGGCCGACCAGCTGTCGCCGTCGATCGTCTCCGGCAGGGTTTCGGCCGCCACCTTGGCAAATTCGGCGTCGGCGATCACCGGCGTGACCGGACCGTTGACGATCCGCGCCAGCGCCGCGACGTCGCCGAACCGCTCAAGATTCGGACGGACGGTCGTCCAGAACCCCTCGCCCAGATCACAGTCCATGGCCGCCAGCCGGCCCTGCGCCTCGGCATAGTCCATGGCGTGCAGGGCCTGGGCGTTCAGCCGATCCAGATCGGCCGTGTCGTAACGGGCGGGCGAGCGGCCCATCTTGTCGAAGCTGAACCCGGCGCCCAACTCGGCCATCGAGGGCGCGATTTCCAGCGCATCCGAGGTACCGATCTTGCCCAGGTGGCTGGTGATGGCGATGGGCTCATAGCCCTGCTCACGCATGTCCGAGATCGACAGCGAGCCCAGACGCTTGGACAGCGCCTGTCCGTCCGCCCCGACCAGCAGCGG
Organism: uncultured Alphaproteobacteria bacterium; assembly: GCA_964022245.1. Classification (GTDB taxonomy): domain Bacteria; phylum Pseudomonadota; class Alphaproteobacteria; order Caulobacterales; family Caulobacteraceae; genus Brevundimonas. The sequence continues at coordinate 7,476 of CAXICH010000014.1, read as the reverse complement.
CATATGGGCAAAGCCCGGCAGGGTCCCGGTCCAGCCCAGCACGATCAGCGCCTCGAAGATCTCGATCTGTGCGCCCGTATTGGTCACATGGTCCTCGCCCCGGATCACATGGCTGATGCCCATGTCCAGATCGTCGACCACCGACGGCAGCGTATAGAGGAACAGCCCGTCCTCGCGGATCCGCACCGGATCGGACATCGACGCCGTATCGACCTCCGCCGACCCGCGCGCCAGATCGACCCAATGCACCCGGCGTCCGTCCAGCTTGAAGCGCCAGTGCGGGCGGCGGCCTTCGGCCTCATAGGCCTCGCGCTGAACCTCGCTCAGCTGCAGTGCCGCCCGGTCATAGATGGGCGGCTGGCCGCGCGACAGCTGCACCTTGCGGCGGCGATCCAGCTCATCGGCCGTCTCATAGCAGGGATAGAGCCGCCCCGCCGCCTTCAGTCGATCGGCCGCCTCGCGATAGCGGTCGAAGCGCTGCGACTGGTTGTGGCGCTCGTCCCAGACCAGACCCAGCCAGGTCAGATCTTCCTCGATCCCGCGCTCATACTCCGCCGTCGAGCGCGCCAGATCGGTGTCGTCGATGCGCAGCACGAACTGCCCGCCCTGCCCCTTGGCAAACAGCCAGTTGACCAGGGCCGTGCGGACATTGCCGACGTGCAGCTTACCCGTCGGCGACGGGGCGAAACGGACTTTGACAGTCATGGAGCGACAAACCTTGAACGTGAGGCGCGTAGGTCGCGCCCCGCCCGGGCGAAGTCAAGGCGCAGGGGCGGTCAATCGCCCGGGACGTTCCCGTCAAACAGCCAGAGCATCCCGGCGCGGTAGGCGTCCGGTGCGTTGGCGGCGTGGGTGCCGCCGGGAATCCGGATCAGACGAATGTCCCACGGACGATCCCGGGCATCCCGGCCAGACCATGTGTCGACCCAGAGCGCCGCTTCCGCGGGAAGGTCGGCCCGGTCCCGCTCGCCACTGGTGATGACGACCCGGAGGTCATCCCGCCGCGCCGGGGCCGCCCCGTCCAGAATCGATCCCATACCGGGCGTCAGCGACGGATTGCTGGCAATCCGGCCCCGGAAGACGTCCGGGTGGGTGACCGCCGAATAGAGCACCAGATTGCCGGCCCGCGACTGGCCGAACAGAACGCGCCGGTCTGGATCGACGCGGAACCGCCCCTCGATCACCGGAATCAGTTCGTCGGTCAGGAAGGTGTGGAAGCGCCCGGCGCCGGCGTCCTCGGGCGGAACGCCCTCGTCCGGCGACTGAAAGTCGATGTTGCGGCGGTTCACCGACGGGTCGAACCCGCCATAGGCGATGCCCACGATCACCGCTTCCGGCAGGCTCTCCTCATACGTCAGGAACAGGTGGTTGGCCGCCAGAATGGGGAACAGGCTGTCGCCATCCAGCAGATAGATGACCGGGTAGGCCGGACCCTCCGGGTCATAGTCGAGCGGCAGCCGGACATAGATGTCGAAGCCCCGCCCAAGGGTGGCGGACTCGATCCGGAAGGCGTCGCCCCGCAGGGCGGCCGGAAACGGGACATCGGCGGCTTGCTGCGCGGTTGCATGCGGCGCGCCGGCGAGCAGGAAAACACCGAACAGGACGCTGACAAGGCCCCGCATCCCGGTCACCCCGTCAGTCGTCGCGGTGGACGCGCTCGCGGCGCTCATGGCGTTCCTGGGCCTCGACCGACAGGGTTGCCGTCGGGCGGGCCTCAAGGCGGCCCAGGCTGATCGGCTCGCCCGTCTCCTCGCAATAGCCGTAGGAGCCGTCCTCGATCCGGCGCAGGGCCTCGTCGATCTTGGCGATCAGCTTGCGCTGGCGGTCGCGGGTCCGCAGCTCCAGCGCGCGATCCGACTCCGAAGACGCCCGGTCCACCAGATCGGGGTGGTTCTCGGTCTCGGCTTTCAGATTGACGACCGTGCCTTTGGACTCACGAAGAATGTCGTCCTTCCATGCGTTCAGCTTGCCCTTGAAATAGGCCAGCTGCCGCTCGTTCATGAAGGGTTCGTCGTCGGACGGCCGATAGGGTTCCGTCACTTCAGTCACCACAGACGCTAATGCGTTCATCGCACTCACGCTCACTTTTCACGCCCCCCTGCGGCGCATGCTGGCCTATAGGCAAGGCGACGAGTCGTCTCAAGCCGTTTCCCCACATCTGCCAGCTTTGCCGGGTCACTATGCCGTGAGCCGTGACAATTCGCCCTCACCCTTGAAAGGGCTCAGTTTCCGGCGACGGCGGCCTTGGCCAACTCGACCGCAACCCGCAGATCGACCTGGTCCAGCACGGCATTCAGGGTGACGTCGTCCGACTCGGGTCGGTCCTCGCCCCCCGCCTGGGTCAGGGCGCGCAGGGCGTCGGCATCCCCCTGTGCAGCCAGATGGGCCAGTTTCAGGGCTTCGAGGCGATCCAGCAGGCGGTGGCCGCGGCGGATCGCCCGACGGCGGCGCTCCAGAGGCCCCTCTACACCTTCGACGCCTTGCAGGGCCATCAGGGAGGCCACACTGGTCGGGCCCGACATGGCGGCGACCCCGGACTTCGCTCCGGCCCCCGAGGCCGCAGTTGCACCGCCCAGACTGAAGCCACCGGACGCCTGACCCGGGCGGGTCGGACGCGAGGCAGGGCCACTCGACTGCGGACCATTGATCTTCATGAACGGGCACTCCGGACCATGGATGTTGTTTGGCCACACGAGGTGAGGGTTTGGTTAACGGCCCGGCAAAAACTGCTGGCCGGAAGCAGGCCGGGCTCATTCAACCTGTTGTTTTTGTTGGACACGCCGCCCGGCACGGAATTGGCATGGCACGACGCGTAATTGTCAGGACCCTTTTTATGACGTCAGTTCTTGCCCGCCTCGCCTCCTGCCTCGCCGCCGGTGCTCTCGCGCTGGTGGCCCTGCCGCAGGCGGCCCATGCCCAGTCGCGCATCAAGGACATCGTCTCGATCGAGGGCGTCCGGTCCAACCAGCTGGTCGGCTACGGCCTGGTTGTCGGCCTGAACGGCACCGGCGACAACCTGCGCAACTGCCCCCTGACCCGCCAGTCGCTGGAGGGCATGATGGAGCGCCAGGGCGTCAACATCCGCGGCGCCAATGCCAATACCAAGAACATCGCCGCCGTGATGGTCACGGCCGAACTGCCGCCCTTCGCCACGCCGGGCGCGCGCATCGACGTCTCGGTCTCGACCCTGTGCGACGCCAAGAGCCTGCTGGGCGGCACGGTCGTCGTCACCGCCCTGCAGGGCGCGGACGGCGAGGTCTATGCCGTGGCCCAGGGGTCGATCCAGACCGGATCGCTCTCGGCCTCGGGCGCGTCCGGCTCGTCCGTCACCCGCGGCGTGCCGACCGCCGGCCGGATCGCCGGCGGCGCCGTGGTCGAGCGTGAGACCGGCTTTGACCTGGGCCGTCAGGCCGAGGTCCGCCTGACCCTGCGCAATCCCGATTTCACCACTGCCCAGCGCGTCGCCTTCGCCATCAACGACGCTTATCCCGGCACCGCCTTTGCGGAGAACGGCACGGTCGTGACCGTGCGCGCGCCGCAGGGCTGGGGCATGGCCGGCTATCTCAGCCGGATCGAGAACCTCCCGGTCATGGTTGACGCCCCGGCCCGGGTGATCATCGACGAGGTCAACGGCGTGATCGTCATGGGCGAGGCCGTGCGGGTCTCCACCGTCGCCATCGCCCAGGGCAATCTGACGGTCACGGTCCAGGAAGACCCCTTCGTCAGCCAGCCCGCCCCGTTCAGCGGCGGCGAGACCGTGGTCGTGCCCTCCTCCACCGTGACGGTCGAGGAAGACCAGGGCACCCAGATGCGGATCGTCGGCGGCGGGGCCTCGCTGTCCAGTCTGGTCGCCGGGCTGAATGCTCTCGGGGTCACCCCTCGCGACATGATCAGCATCCTTCAGGCCATCAAGGCCGCCGGTGCCCTGCAAGCCGACATCGAGGTGATGTGAGCATGAGCGATCCCCTGACCCTCTCTCCCGACCTGCTCCGCCCGGTCCAGACCCCGACCCTCCGCCAGGACCGCATGCGCGAGACGGCCGAGGACTTCGAGGCCTCCTTCATCGCCCAGATGCTCCGCCCCATGTTCGAGGGCCTGTCGACTGAAGCTCCCTTCGGCGGTGGCGAGGCCGAGGGCACCTGGCGCTCGTTCCTGATCGACGAAATGGCCAAACAGACTGCCCGCTCGGGCGGCATCGGCCTGGCCGACCAGGTCATGGCGACCATGATCAAGATGCAGGAAGCTCCGTGATGAACGACACCGCCCTATCCGTCACCGCCTCGGCCCGCGTGCGCCAGCTGATCGAGCTGACCCAGTCGCTGACGCGGCGCCTGTCCGACGAGCTGGCCGCCTTCGAGGCCCAGCGCCCGCAGGATGTGGCCGCCGGTCTTGCCCAGACCCAGGACCTGGCCAATCGCTATCGTCGCGAGTCGGCCCAGATCAAGGCAGACCCCTCGGGTCTGGCCCAGGCCCCGGCCGCCGACCGCATGGCCCTGATCAAGGCGACCGAGGCGTTCGAGGCCATCCTCGGCCGCCACGCCCGCGCCGTCGAGGCTGCCCGCATCATTTCCGAGGGCTTGGTCCGCACGCTTGCCGCCGAGATCCGCGAGCAGCGCGGCGTGCCCAATGCCTATGGCGCCAGCGGTCAGGCTACCCCCACCGACGGCAGCGCCGTCGCCTTCAGCCGCTCGGCCTGAGCCGCACGGCAACCTCCCGTTAACCGGACTTGCCACCGGTTTCTTCAAGACTGTCGGTCTAGATGGGCGGAATGGCGCTCAACAGTCGTCTTCTGGGTCTGGCCTTCGCTTCGGCGGACACTCTCGTCGAGATCGACGGCGAGGGCCGCATCGTCTTTGCCATGGGCGTGGCCGCGGCGCCGGACCACGCGCCCGAGACGACCTGGCTCGGTCGTCCGCTGGCCGACCTGTTCGAGACGCGCGGCCGCGAGCGGCTGACGGCCATGCTGGCCGCTCTTGGAACCGGAGAGCGCAGCGAGTCACTCGAGCTGCTGTATGTCCTGGGGGACGGCGCATTCCGCCGTGTGCGCCTGCGACTGTTCAGCCTGCCCCAGCTGGCGCCCCACCGCTCCTGTGCCCTGACCTGGCACGGGGCCTCCTTCCAGCTGGACGCGCCCGGCACCAGTCCCGTCTGCACCCGAGACTGTCTGATGCGGCAGGCCGGCAGCCTGCTGGACCAGCCCGACGGCCCCGGCGTCAGCCTGGCCTTTGTGGATGTCGAAGGTCTCGACCGCGTCGACGACGCCCGGCGCGAGAACGTCAGTGCCCAGCTGTATCAGGCGCTTCAGTCGGCCTCTGTCGATGGCGCCTCGGCCACGCATCTGGCTGGATCAGCCTACGCCCTGCTGCGGGCCGACAACGACATGGCGTCTATCGAGGATGCCATCCACAACCTCGCCGCTCTGGAGGGCCTGCCGCTCAGCGCCGACATCCGCCAGGTCGAGCTGAGCCCCGGTGTCGACCGCCAGGCGACCCTGCGCGCCATGCGGCACGCCCTCGAGGTCTGCATCACCAGCGGGGCGATGGACGACCCGGACATCACCTTCAAGAAGACCCTCGACCGCACTCTGGTGCAGATGGACAGCTTCCGGGCCATGGTGAAGGCGCGCGACTTTGCCCTCCACTACCAGCCGATCATCGAGCTCAAGACCGACACCGTGCATCATTTCGAGGCGCTGGCCCGGATTCCGGGCTCGTCCGGACCCGAGAGCACCATCCGCCTCGCCGAGACCCTGGCTTTGATCGACAGCTTCGACCTGGTCGTGGCGGAGAAGGCGATTCAGCAGATGTTGCGGCCCGGCTTCGGCCTGACGCGCGTGGCCGTCAATGTCTCGGCGGGCTCGCTGGCCTCGGATGCCTATTCCGAGGCGCTGATGCGCCTGACGGCCAATCATCCGGACATGCGTAAACGGCTCAGCCTCGAGATCACCGAGACGGCCAGCATTGTCGATCTGGATGGCGCCCAGCGTCGGCTGGCGCGGATGCGCGAAGCCGGATTCCGCATCTATCTGGATGACTTCGGCGTCGGGGCGTCGTCATTCGACTATCTGAACCACCTGACGGTCGACGGGGTGAAGATAGACGGCACCTTCGTCATGCGCGCCATCGAGGACGACAAATCCTGCACCCTGATCCGTCATCTGGTCAAGATGTGTGCCGGCCTGGATCTCAAGACCGTGGCCGAACGCGTCGAGACGGGTGAAGTCGCCGAGCTGATGCAACACCTGGGCGTGCAACTGGGTCAGGGCTGGTTCTTCGGCAAGCCCGAACCCCAACCCCGCCTCGAGCGTCCGGCGCTCCCTGCCACCGGCCGCCGCCGCGGCGCCGTCGAGTCGTGGGGCTGAGACTCAGCCCGGCGCGCGGGTCTAACCCTCGCCGCCGCCGAAATGGGCCGCCCATTCGGTGACCTGCTCGTCCTCGATCTTGCGGAACAGCACCTCGGCCGCCTGAACCGGGCGACCGACGGGGACGCGCGAAAGCCAGTCCTCACCCGGTGACGGCCAGCCGAGGTCGGCTTCACCGACGCTGGCGGCGATCTTGGGCGCGGTGAAGGGCAGGACCGGCGCCGCCAGCCGCGCGAACAGGGCCACGAGATTCAGCGCGAACCGCACCGCCGTGGCGGCCCGCTCCGGATCGGTCTTGAACGCGGTCCAGGGGGCGGCGACCTGCAGATATTCATTGCCGAGCACCCAGGCGGCCCGGATCGCCTGTGACGCCTTGCGGAACTCCATGGCCTCGAAGGCGGCGGTAGCCTCGGCAACCGCGGCGTCGATCTGGGTCTGGAAGGCACGGTCCTCGTCGGTCAGGGCCGCGCCCTCGGGTACGATCCCCCCGAATTTGGACTCGGTGAATTTGACGATCCGGTTGACGAAATTGCCCAGTACATCGGCCAGGTCCTTGTTGATCGCCGACTGGAACTGCTCCCAGGTGAAGGCCGAGTCCGAATGCTCGGGCCCATAGGCCGTCAGATACCAGCGCCAGTAGTCGGCCGGCAACAGTTCGAGCGCCTGATCCATGAAGACGCCCCGGCCCTGCGACGTCGAGAATTTGCCGCCATACCAGTTCAGCCAGTTGAAGGCCTTCAGCGTATCGACCGTCTTCCACGGCTCACCCGAGCCCAGGATGGTCGCCGGGAATGACACCGTGTGGAAGGCGACATTGTCCTTGCCCATGAACTGGACGTAGCGGACATCCTCGGCGCCCTCGTCGGTGCGCCACCAGTCGCGCCAGGTCCCGCCGGTCGCTTCGGCCCATTCCTCGGTCGCGCCGATATATTCGATGGGGGCATCGAACCAGACGTAGAAGACCTTGCCCTCCATGCCCGGGCGCGGCCCCCCGTCGGGCCCGACCACCGGCACGCCCCACTTCAGGTCGCGGGTGATGCCCCGGTCGATCAGGCCCTCGTCCAGATGCTTCAGCGCGATCGAGCGGGCCAGCGTCTGCCAGTCGGACTTGGTGC
>CAXICH010000013.1:0-21258 GCA_964022245.1 uncultured Alphaproteobacteria bacterium | reverse complement strand
GATCGAGGCGGCGGCCGTCAATGCCCTGTTCCTCGGCTTCATCAAGTCCAGCGCCGGGCCCAGTGCGGTCAGTGAATCGTTCGATGCCGATGAACTGGCGGCCTTCGCCGAGGAACGCGCCGGCTATTACGAAGACAACCCCGTCGAGGTCGACGGCGTGCGCTTCCCGGTTCTCGGCCCGGATGATGACGTCAACATGCAGACGACGGCCCGCGACACCTCGGGCTTTGAGGGCTTCACGCGGGCCATCCTGCGGCTGATCGCGGCCACGCTGGGCGTGACCTATGAAGAGCTGACGATGGACTTCTCGACGACGAACTATTCGTCGGCGAGGGCGGCCCTGCTGATCGCCTGGAAAGAGACCCTGGCGCTGCGCGGCCTGATCGAACAGCAGATCGCCTGGCCCTTCTTCGCCGCCTGGCTGGAAGAGGCCTTCGACATCGGCGCCCTGACCGTGCCGGCCGGTGCGCCCGACTTTTACGACGCGATCGACGCCTATGTCGAAGGCCGCTGGCGCGGTCCCGGCCGAGGCCACATCGATCCGACCAAGGAAATCGTCGCCGCCGCCGCCCGCATGGAGGCCGGTATCACGACGTTGGAGGACGAGTGCGCCGATTACGACGGCTCGGACTGGGAAGAGAAGATCGAGCAGCAGGCCCGGATCCACGCCAAGCGGCGGGAACTGGCGCTGCCAGAAGAGGGTGTCAGCGTCGGCACCGATGCCGACGATCCAGAAGCTGAACGCCAACGGGATGCCCGCCCGATCTCGGCGCGGACATCGGCTCTGCGCCGAGCGGCCGCCACGGCGGCCTCGGCCCAGCACGCGATTGACCTGGACGCGCGGCCCGCCGCCGCCTGACGCCGCTTGCGCGGCTTGATTTGAGGATTCCATGGCCAGAGATCTGACGTCCCTTGCGACCCGCTATGCGGGCCGCCCCCTGCTGCTGACCCCTCGCGCCGCCCAGGAACTGGCGGACAGGGTTCGCTCGGTCGACCACGGCTCGGCCGTGCGTGAGGGTCGGTTCTCGGCCCTGGTGCGCAAGCTGGCGGGCCGCGATCGCCGTCCGTCGGCCATGGAGGATGAGGATGACGGCCCCGACTTCGGCGAGCGTGCGGCCTACACCCCGCGATATATTGGCGAGGCGGAAGATCATGGCTTCTGCTGGTCGCTGAAGGATGGTGTGGCCCTCATGAACTTTGAGGGTCCGCTGCTCGATCGCGGCGAATATTTCTGCGGCGAGATCTATCACGGCTACGACACCATTCTGGCCGCTCTGCGCGAGGCCTCGGCCGACGAACGGGTGCGGGGCATCTTCATCCGTGAATCCACCCCCGGCGGGGTCGTGGCCGGCGGCCTGCCTGCCCTGGCCGAGTGGATGAGGGAGAATGGCCAGCGTGGCGGCGGCAAGCCGATCCATGTCTATGCCGACATGGCCTGTTCAGCCGGTTACTGGATGGCCGCCTCGGCTGACCGGATCGTCGCGCCTCGCGTGGGTCTGGTCGGCTCGATCGGTGCCGTCATCGTTCACGAGAACTGGTCCAAGGCCCTGAACGACATCGGTGTCGAGATTACGCCGATTCAGTTCGGCGCGAAGAAGACGGATGGTGCCTGGTGGGAAGCCCTGTCGGACTCCGCACGCGAGGATCTGCAGGCCGAGATCGACCAGTGCGGTCGCGACTTTGTCGCTGACGTCATCGCCGGTCGCCCGCAACTGAGTGCTGAAGAGGTGATCGCGACCGAGGCTCGCGTTTTCATGGGCCATCACGATGCGCCTGAGCGCTCGGCCCTCGCCCTCAAGCTGGTCGACGCCCACGCCTCGGAAGAAGCCGCCTTCAACGAGCTGCGCGACATGGTCGCCGGCTCCCCCGCCAAATCCAGCCCCGCCTCTGGAACTTCATCCGCCGAAGCGTCGCGGGGACGCGCCTCGGCCACTACTGCAAAGGAGGCCCCCGTGGCCCAGAAACCCAAGGGCGCCTCCAAGGCCCCGACCATTGCCGCCGCCCGCAAGGCCGTGGCCCGCGCCCAGGCTGATCTGGTCCGCGCCGAAGCCGCGGAGGCGGCCGAGGATGCGGATCCGGACGCCGAAGACGAAGACGGCGTCGAAGAGACCGAGGCCTCGACTGATGAGGCCACTGAGGCCATGGATGACGGCGACGACGCCGAGGACGGCCAGTCCGAGGCCCAGAAGATCGCCGCTTCGCCCGAAGCGACCGCCAATCCGGCGCTGGCCACTGCGGCCATCCGAGACGGTCTGACGCTGGCCCAGTTTCAGGGCCAGGCGAAGGCGGCCCAGTCGGGTGGCGGTCGCGGCCAGCTGCAATCGACCCTGGGCGGCTCGCCCCGTCTCGGCGCTGATGGCCGGGGCGAAAAGGCTGATGACGGCCTGAACGCGAAGGCGATCTATTCCCGTCGTGCCCAGCGCGGAAAGCCTGCTCGCGGCTGATCCTGCATCGCCCGGGTCAGACCGCCCTCCGGGCTGATTGAGGCCCGGTTCCACAACCCTCTCCCAACCCCACCCCACTGACCTCTTTCTTGGGAGCCGCGACCGCCTCGAGCGCCGCCGCCCCGGACACTGGAGCCTGAAATGACCAAGGTCACCATGTCGCCCCGCGCGGGCGGCTTCATTCTGTCTGAAGCGGACGGCTATCGTTCGCGCGAGCAGATCATCATCGGCGCCAGCCAGGAGCTGCTGGCCGGTGCCATCCTTGGCGCGATCCCGAACGGGGATCCGGAGGTAACGCCCGGCTCACCTGTGGGGCCTGGCAACGGCACGATCGGCGCCTGGACCGCCGACGCCGGCGTTCCCGCCGGCGAATGGTCGATCGAGATCCTGGGCACGGGCGCCACGGCGGCCTTCCGGGTTCTGCGCCCGGATGGCAGCGTCGACGGCGTCGGCGCGGTCGGCTCGGCCTACAACGGCGGCATCAATGGCACGCTTGCGGACGGATCGACCGACTGGGGGGCCGGCACGCGGATCCCGTTCGCCGTCGCCTATGATGAGGCCGGCTTCACTCATGTGAAGCACGACCCCGAAGGGACCAACGGCTCGCAGAACTTCGCCGGCATCCTGTTCGACGCCGTGACGACCGGTTCGGGCGAGTCGGCCAAGGGCGCCGCCATCGTGCGCGACGCCGAGGTCGTGCTGGACGATCTGGTCTGGGACGACCAGGACGACGCCGAAAAGGCTGCCGTGGTCAAGGCCATGGCTGCCGTCGGCATTATCGCCCGCCCGGCGGCCTGATCGCTCGCCCCGCTCATTCACCCCTAACCATGAACCCCCGGCGCGGCCCCGTGGTCGCGCCGGTCCTGTTTGAACCCGACGTCATCTGAGGCGGTCGGGCAACCTGTGCTGAAGGAAACCCGACCATGTTGACAGATATCTTCCGGAGCGACCTGTTCCGCACCACTTCGCTGTCGGCGGCCATCAACGCCGTTGAAACCCCGCCCCAGCGCATCGCTGAACTGGGCCTGTTCGAGGAAAAGGGCGTTCGCACGACTTCGGTCGTGATCGAGCGCAAGGACGGGGTGGTTTCCATCCTGCCCGCCAAGGCCCGTGGGGCCGACCCGACGCCGATGACGGACCGCACGCGGACCGGCATTTCCCTCGAAGTGCCGCACGTCCCGGCTCGCGCCCGAATCCTGGCGGATGAGGTCCAAGGCGTTCGCGCTTTCGGATCCGAAAGCGACCTGGAGACCATCGAGACCGTCCGCGACGAGAAGCTGTCGGACATGGACGACTCGCTGTCGGCCACCGAGGAGTACCATCGCCTCGGGGCGATTCAGGGCATCATCCTGGATGCGGACGGGTCGGTCATCTATGACCTGTTTGATGAGTTCGGCGTTACCGAGCCGGACCCGATCTATCTGGATTTGAGCGCGGCCCATACCCCGGGCACAGGGATCATCCGCAAGAAGCTGACGCTGCTGAAGGACCGCATGCGTCGCACCTTGAAGAACAAGATGGTGACCGGGGTCTGGGCTCCGTGCGGAGCGGGTCTGTTCAATGACCTCACCAATCACCCCGAGATCCGCGAGACCTATCTGAACCAGCAGGAAGCCGCTGACCTTCGCGGCGGGAACCCGCTTGAGCGGTTCGTATATGGCGGAACGCTCTTCGAACTGTACCCCGGCTACGGAGACGTCGAGATCGCCGAGGGCGAATGCCGCTTCGTCCCGATGGGCGTGAAGGGCCTCTTCCAGTCGAGCTTCGCGCCGGCCCCTTACTTCTCGGCCGTGAACACCCCCGGACTGCCGCGCTATGCGCTCGCCTCCCTCGACCCGACCGGTGAGAAGTGGATCGACCTCGAAGGCCAGTCCAACGGGCTGCACATCTGTACCCGCCCTGAGGCGCTGATCCCCGGCCTGGCCACGGCCGATCCTGGCTGACCCCGCTCCTCCTGAGCCCCAACTGAACCCGTCGCCGGCATCCACCGGCGGCGGGCTTTCTCGATCGCCCGATGCTGTGTCGGACGCTCCAGCAAGCCCGTCCAGAAGGAGACACACCATGGACCCCAACGCCACCACGACCCCGAACCTGAAGCCCGCCGACGGCCAGGCGCAGCCGTCGCCAGAGGCGGCTGAGGCCGCCAAGGTGAACAAGCCGGCCCCCCGCCGTCGCCGAGGCCCGCCCGCTGATGGACAGCCGGAAAACCGCGTCACGATGGTGCTGACCACGTCCAAGCTGTCGGACGCGAACGGCGTTCGTCTGCGTCGCGGCCGACTGGTGTCGGTGCCCGAGCGCCGCGTCGAGTCCCTGATCAATCAGGGCCGGGTTCGCAAGGCCTCGGCCGAAGAAGTCGAGGTTCTGACACGCCGTCACGGCCTGGCCCAGCTGGGCTGACCAATGGGCTTTAACGCGGACCTCGCCGACATGGCGGCCTCGATCGACGAGGAGCTGGGCGAGCCGGCGACCTGGTCGGGCGTGGACGACGAGGTCCGCGTGCATGACGACCTGGCCGATGGGGACGTCGCCTTTGGTCGATCCGACGTGGTGCTGACCCGGCGCGTCATTCTGGTTCACCGCGCCCAGGTCCCGCAGCCGAAAGAGGGAGACGCCGTCGTGCTCCTGGAAAGCGCCGCCACTCTCTACGTCCGGGGGGATCCTGTGCTGGACCGCGACGGCTATTGGACCTGCACGGTGCAAGGATGAGCCGCCATATCGAGGCCGTCATGGCCGAGGTTCTGACCCGGCTTGCCGCAGCTCTGCCCTCCGCCCGGGTGGTGAAGGACAACGAATGGCCCCGTCGCGCGCCCGCCGGCGGCTGGGTCAATCTGCACGAGGGGGAGATGGATGGTCCGCCGGACGTGGACCTGTCCCCACTCCGGTACAACTGGGTCTGGCCGATCGACGTCGAACTGGTGGCTTGCCCTCCCAACCCGGTCGAGCGTCACGCGGCCCTCGATGCGCTGATCACTGCAGTGAGCGGCATGGTCGAGGCTGATCGGCAACTCGGCGGGCTTGTCGAATTCCTCGAGGTCGAACCGGGCGCAACCGAAGACATCCAGATCGAAAGCGGGGACCTCGGGCGCGGCGGTCGACTGACCCTGCTGGCCCAGTTCTCGACGACCAGCCCGGCGGGCTGAAACCACCCCCTCGCCGCTGTAGCGGCTTTATCTGACAGGAGCATCCCATGGGACGCGCGCTCGGTGCCAATGCCATTCTGGCGGCGGCCTTTTCCTCGGCTGGCTATGGCACGGTGCCGGCGGCCGGCAACTATCGGCGGCTGCCGTTCGTCTCGGCCACCCTCGGCGATGAACAGGGGCTGCTGGAAGACGACCTGATCGGCCAGGGCGGCGATCCGCTGGCGCCGGGTCAGGACGTGGTCAACAACCGGGGGGACCTGGTGGTGCCGGTGGATCTGCGGAACATCGGCTTCCACCTGAAGGGCCTGCTGGGCGCCCCCACATCGACGGCCGGCGTTCCGGCCAGCGGCAGCATCGTCTGGTCGGCCCAGCCGGCCAACAGTTCGGTCATCACCCTGAACGGGACGGCCGTCACCTTCACCACGGGCACGCCGACCGGCAGCCAGGTGAAGATCGGCGCGACCCTGGCCGAGACCATTGCCAATCTGGCCGTGTTCCTGAACCGGAGCGCCGACGCCAATCTGACGCCCGCCAGTTATCGCGCCGAGCCCGATGGCCTGACCCTGTCGATCGTGCACGACACCCAGGGGACCGGCGGCAACGCCTTTACCCTGGCCAAGGGATCGTCGCCGAACCCGAACTGCACCCTGTCCGCCGCCACCCTGACCGGGGGCGCGGCCTCGGGCGCCTATCAGCACCTGTTCACCTCGGGCGCCATGACCCTGCCGGATGCGGCCCTCGAAATCGGCAATCCGGACGTGCCGTCGTTCGGCATGAACCGGGGGGTGATGTACGACACGCTGAACATCCAGGCGCAGCGTTCGGGGCAGCTGAATGCCCGGTTCGGCGTGGTGGCGCAGGGCGAGGCCCGGGCCGCCGCCACGGTGATCGGATCACCGCTCGCCGACTGGGTGATCGAGCGCTTCAGCCAGTTCTCGGGCACGGTCGAGGCAGACGGGGTGCCGCTGGGTCGGGTGACCTCGGCGGCCCTGACGTACAACAACAACCACGACGTCGATGACAGCATCCGCAGCGATGGCCGTATCGGCGGCGGCGATCCGACCAAGCGGATGATCGGACTGAACGCCACGGTCCGGTTCGACAGCCGCGCCCTGTTCGACAAGGCCATCGCCCGCGAGACGGTGGCCGTGCGCTTGGGCTGGAATCTGGGGGCGAACAAGTCGCTCGACTTCTTGTTCCCGCGCCTGCACCTGCCGCTGTCCAAGGTGCCGGTCGAGGGCCCGGGGGGGCTGCGCGCCAGCTTTGATACGCGGGCGTCGAAGGATCCGACGCTGGGCCACGCCATGCGCGCGCGCCTGGTCAATGACGTGACGGCCTACTGATGCAGACCGTCGTTCGACTGGGGCTGGAGCCCTACTGGCTGGATCTGGGCGGCGGCGTTCGCGTCCAGGTCGAGGCACCGGGGTCCGTGGCCTGGCTGGTGGCCCGCGACGCCGCCTGGCGCGCGATGCGGGCTGTGAAGGGGGAAGATGGGACCGCGCCCGAAGGCGACGAACCCCGTTCGTCTGAAGATGCGGCGTGGGCCGAGGGGCAGGTGGCGTTTGCCACGACTCTGGCGCAGCGTTCCATCAAGGCCTGGGAGGGTGTCGGCGACGCCGAGGGAGAGCCCATCGAGCCCACACCCGAGAGGATCTCGGCGCTGTTGAAGCTCACGGTATACTTCGAGGCCTTTCACAACGCCTATGTCCGCCCCGTCCTCGAGAGGGAAGCGGAAAAAAACGTCTCATCGCTCTCGTCAAATGGTGCTGGCAAGACGAGGGCGACAGCTACTGCCGGGAATGCCGGGACGAAAACGGAAAAGCCTGCGAAGGCTGCCCGCTCGAAACGAACCAGCCCCGATCCGACGCCGGCTGGCTGAGCTGGGAGGCGCTTCGCACCTGTCGCTGGCAGGTGCGAACCAGCTTCAACGGGGTCTATGCGCTCGACCATGGTGCCGTGATGGCCGTGGCCCAGGGGCTAGGGTTGGGGCAGCTGACAGACGGCCCGGGGTTCCTGGCCGAGGTCCTGCCCTATGCCGAGGCCCTGCTGGTCACCAGCCTGACGAAAGAGGGGGACTGAGGTGGTCTTTCGCGTCGAGCTGGTCAATCTGCCGGGGATTGCGGCGGCGGTGGAGAAGGACCTTGAGGTCGCCGTGAAGTCGGCTGTCGCTGCGGCGACCGAGGCCATGAAGGACGACGTCCGCGAGGCAACCTGGCGCGCCTTCAGCATGTCGAACCGCCTGCCGAAGGCCTGGCGGTCTCAGGTCTATCCCCGGAACGCTGCGAGTATGGATGCGGCTGGTGTGGTCTATGTCCGCAAGACGGCGGCCGACATCATCCGTTCGGCATCCGAGGCGATCACGATCCGGGCTCGTGGCGGAAAGTGGCTGGCGATCCCGACACCCGACGCCGGAAGGTTCGGGGTGCGGGCCGGGGCGACCGGCTCGCTCAATCGTGCCGGAAATCGAGAGCGGATCACGCCTGCCGGATTTGAGCGGCGAACCGGCATCAAGCTGCGGTTCGTGCCGGACAGGGGCGGTCAGCGGGCCTTCCTCATTGCCGACGCCGCCATGCGCCGGCGCGGCATCATCGCGCCCTATCAAGGGCGCGGCCGGGGCTCGCGCCTGTATGGCCCCGCCGGTCGCAGCATTGTGGCCTTCGTGCTGGTTCGGTCCGTCACCACCCGCAAGCGTCTCGACCTTCAGCAGATCAGCCAGCGCGCCGCCTCGCGGGGGCTGGATATCGTGCTTCCCGAGTGAGGGCATCCCATGGCCAACGCCAGCAACAATATCGCCCTGCGGATCCACGCCGATGGATCAGCTGTGATTGTCGGCGACCTGAAGGCCATCGAGGCCGCCGGGGTCGCCGCCGGTGAGGCGACCGCTCGCGCGGCGCAAAAAGCCTCCGGTGCCATTCAAGCCCAGAGCCAGGAGGCGCGTGAACTCCAGAAGATCCAGCATGACTCGGCCTATCTACGTGACAGCCAGGCCGACTTTGCCCGGATGCTGGGCGTCAATGAGCCGACCAAGTCGGCCCGGTCATCGGCGGCGGTCTATGAGGCCGCCTTTCGAGAGACCGAGCTGGAGGCGCTTGCCGTTCGCCGTCTGCGTGAGGAACTGGATCCTCTGACGGCGGCCACCGATCGCTATGCCATGCAAAAGGCCGAGCTGATCGCCTGGGAGCGCAAAGGCCTGATCTCTTCGACCGAGTTGGCCACGGCCCAGGCGCGGCTGAAGGCCAACTATGACGCCAATACGCTGGCCATCCAGCGGAACACGGCGGGGCTGACCCGGAACCAGATGGCCAGCCGGCTGAACCTGAGCCGTCAGGGCGCGGACGTGCTGGTCACGGCGGCCATGGGCATGAACCCGGCCATGATCGCCATTCAGCAGGGCCCGCAGATCCTCGACGCCCTGGCGACCTCGGGGATCAAGGCGCGGGCGGCCCTGTTCCTGCTGGGCGGGGCGTTCGGCACGATGGCCGCTGCTGCAGCGGTCTCGGCCTATGCCGTCTGGGATGCGGAGCAGCAGAATCTGGCGCTCGAGCGGGCGGTGACCGGTCTGGGCCGGACCTCGGGCCTGACCGCCGACCAGCTGGACGATCTGGCGCGCGCCGGGGCGGACCAGGGCGAGGTGTCGATCAAGTCCGCCCGGCAGCAGGCAGCGGCCTATGTGACGACCGGCCGGATCGCGGGCGAGATCATTCCGGACCTGATCGCCCTGGGCAAGGATTACGCCTCGGTGTTCGGCATGGATGCCGAGCAGGCTACGCAAGCCTTGGCTGAAGCGATGAAGGAGCCGGACAAGGCGGCCCGCGAACTGACGCGCACGCTCAGCATCTTTGATCAGGCGACCCTCGACAACATCGATAGCCTTATCGAGCAGGGCGACCACCTTGCCGCTCAGAAGATCCTGCTGGAAGGCATGAAGGGTGCGCTGGAGGGCCATGCTGACAGCGTCGATGACATGACCACGGCCTGGCAGGCACTTGGCCGCTGGATCAGCGACACGGTCACCCGGTTCGGCGAGTGGCTGTACGTCACCGACACGGAGCGGCTTGCCGATCTGGATCGGGACATCGCTCGGATCGAGCAATCGAGCCCGCAGGCGCGCGCCTTTGATCGTGGGCTGGACCGGGACACGGGTGCGCAAGGCCTGAGCCGACTGAAAGCCGAGCGGGACGCACTGGCCGCTGAGATCAGTGCCCGCGATCGGCCTTTTGATCCGGCGAACCGCGATGCCCAGCTGGAAAAGGACCGTCAGGACCGCAACCGCAGCCGCGCCGGCGGGTCCAATCGTTCTGCTGAGCGCGAGGCCGAGCGAGAGGCGCGGGAACAGGAACAGCGCCGCCGGCGTGCCGAGGATCGCGAGCTGGAGCTGCAGATGATCGAGGCCCAGGCGGCCGCCGATCAGGCCCGGATCCGTGCCCTGGAGCGCCAGCAGGACATCACCGCCCGATCGCGTGAGCTGATCGACGACGGAGTCAATGAGAACAAGGCCTATATGACGGCCCTGTCGGAACAGGCCCGGATCGATGTCGCCAGGGCCGTGGAGGCCGACCGCGCGTTCGATGCCATCCAGCGCACCCATGCGATCGAGGTCGCGCGGATCAGCGGCAATACCGAGCTGGTGCGGCTGTTTGAGGAACAGGAGTGGCTGCAGCGTCGGATCCTCGAGTACGGCAATGCAGAGATGGACCTCGATAGGGCCAAGTCTCTCGCCCTCGCTGACCAACTGGAGCTGACCGAGGCACGGGCCTTGGCCATGCAAAAGGCCGCCGATCAGTCGGCGCGAGAACGGGCCTACCATTTGGCCGTTCTGCGAGGCGATAGCCCCAATATCGATCGACTGGACACGGATCTGCGCATCCGGGACCGGGCTGAGGATCTGCGGCGCGACGACGAAAACCTGACCGAGTCCGAGGCCATGCGTCGCGCCCGACGCGAGATTACTGAGGAACTGGCCGCCGAGACCGAGGGCGCCTTCAAGGCGGGGATGGCGGACTTCGTTCGCGACATCCGCCGGTCGGGCCTGAATGACGCGCTGGCGCGGCAGTTCGACAATGCGGCCGACCGCTTTATCGAAAAGCTGATCGATGGGCTGAGCGAGCTGGATTGGGCTCGCCTGCTGGGCCAGTCCGGCGGCGGGTCGGGTGGCGGCTGGCTGGAAGCCCTCTTTTCGATCTTTCCAGGCGGCGGCATCGGTGGCGGACTGCCCGGCGCGGGCCAAGGCTTCCTCGACAATCTGGGCGGCGGCTTTGCTGCGCCGGTCATGGCCCCCCAGCTCCCGACCCTGTCGGCCAAGGATGTCGCCCAGCGCACGGCCGCGATCACAGGCGGCAAGGCCAGCCAGCCGCCTGTGACGGTCGTCTTTGCCCCCGTCCTGAACGCCCAAGGCGCCGGCCCGCGCGAGGTCGATGCCCTGAGCCGTCGGCTGGACCAGATGCAGGCCGAGCTGCCGGTCGTCATTCCCGGTCTGATCAACGAGGCGATCTCGCGGAGGCAAAGCGGATGACCCTGCCTGTCATGCCGGCCTTTGCCGCCTCGGAATATTTCGAGCCCGAGTGGGTCGACTATCAGAGCCCGACCGCCGACGGCCGCGTCGGCGGGGTGGCGGTCGGTCCCCCGTTGTGGCGCGGGCGCTGGGGCCTGAGCCGCAAGATGACACATGAGGCCTCGGAACAGTGGCGGGCGTTTGTGTCGCGCATCCGGGGGGCGCAGCTGCCGTTCCTTGCGCGGGATCTGGCCCGGCCCTGGCCGCTCAACTATCCGAACGGCTTTGGCGGTCTGAGCCGGGCCGGGGGCGGGGGCTTTGACGGCACGGCCACCAGCTGGTCGGTCAACAGCACCCGCGATACAGCGACGCCCACGGGCCTGCCCGCTGCACTTGCGCTGTCCGTCGGCGACTATGCCATGTGGCGCTGGGAGACCTCGGGCGAGCCCCGCCGAGCGCTGGCCCGCGTGATCGAGGCGGCCACGGCCAATGGATCGGGTGTCGTGGCGCTCCGCATCGAGCCGCCGCTGCCGACCCTTGTCCCGTCTGGCGCCGTCATGGATTTCGCCCAGCCCTGCTGCGTCATGAAGCGGGTGACCGGCGAGGGCCGGTTGGGGTCAAAGGACCGGACGCTGAAGGTCGACGGCGAGTTTCAGGCCATTCAGGACCTGAGGCCCTGACGTGGGATCCCTGGCATGAAGATCCTGTCCCCGGAGGCCCTGGCCGCCCTTGATCGGGGCGACGCCGTCGTGTCGGCCGCCGTCCGCATCGACCTGGATACGCCCGCCCTGTTCTGGGGCGGGTTTGGTCCGTTGGAGATCGCGGGCGAGGCCTATGTCGGCGTGGGCGATCGCGGCGTGGTCAGTTCGACGCGCGGCGCGATCGGCACGGCGGAATACAAGACGGAACTGAAGCTGTCGGGGGTCGATCCGGACGTCGCGGCCCAGCTGGATCTGCGCGCCCTGCGCGGACGCGGCGTGGTGATCCGGCGGCTGATCTTTGATTCCTCGGGCTCGATCCTGCTGGGCCAGAACGTCTGGCTGCGCGGCCGCGTGGATCTGGCAACGCTGGATGAGATGGTCGGCGGGGCCTCGGCCCTGGTGGTCTCGGTCGAAGGCGCGGCGCGGGGTCTGGGCCGCCGGTCCGAGCGAATGCGCAGCGATGCCGATCAGCGGCTGATCGATCCGACCGACGGCGGTATGCGCCGCGTCGCCTTTGCCGGTGAAAAGCAAATCTACTGGGGCGGCAAGGTCCCGGCCCGTGCCGGGCGGCTGTTCCAGGCCAATACCAACCGCCTGCGCGGCGGCGGGCCCCAGCTGGATCCCGGTGACTTTGGAGGCGGTCGATGAGCGAGACGAACGCCGTTCGCGTGCCCCCCAGCGTCGGGGCCGCCGCCTTCATCGCCTATCTGGCCCAGCGCGAGGGCTGGGCGTTCGGGTTCGGACGCGAGGGCCGGGTGCACGACTGCGCCCGCTTTTGCGACGGTGGCGTGCTGGCCTTTCACGGCGTGGCCCCGTTGGCGACCTTTGCCGGCCAGTGGTCGACCGCCCGGGGCGCGGGTCGGGTCATCCGGCGCGCCGGGGGGCTGGCGGCGGCCGTGTCGACCGTCATGGATCCGGTGTCGGTCACGATGGCGCGGCGGGCGGACGTGGCCCTGTTCATCGACGCCAAGGGCACCGAAGCCCTGGCCCTGGTCGAAGGTCAGACGCTGGTGGGCCCGGCCGAGGGCGTGGGTCTGGCGCGCCTGCCGCGCGCCGCCATGGTCCGCGCCTGGACGGTGCGGCGATGATGGCGCGTCTGGCCGTCATGGCCGTGCTGGTGATCTGGCTGTGGGCGACATCGGCTACGCCGGCGCACGCGGATCCGATCACCACGGCAGTGGTCAGCTTTTTCAGTCTGACGGGCACAGCGGCTGCAGTCGCCTCCTTCGTCGTTCGCAGTGCGATCTATTCCTTCGCCAGCTGGGGCATGTCGCGCATCAGCCGGGCGCTGTCGCGGGGCCGGGACGGAGCCCAGGAGCGTCAGGCCACGGTGACGACCCTGTCGCTGGGCGAGACGCCGCGCGAGGCGGTTTTTGGGCGCGCAGTGACGGGCGGCTCGCTCATCGATGCGTTCAATTTCGGCGGCGAACATGGGACCGACACGGTCGTTCGAGTTATCGCCCTGGCCGATCATGAGATCACCCAGCTGGAAGGCATCTTTGTCGACGATGCCTATCAGGGCTTCGGCTTCTCGGGTGTGCAGCTGGGCTTCAATGGCAAGCTGGACATCGAGTTCGTCAACGCCGGCGCCGCCGGCGGTGTGCCGCCCGTGCGGTTTGCCAGTGCCGGGGGGTGGACGGCGGCCGACAAGCTGGTCGGCGTGGCCCATGTGTGGGTGGCCACGACGATCGACGAGGAGACCTGGACCGGTCACCCGGCCTTCCGGTTCCTGGTCAAGGGCGCGAAACTGTACGATCCGGCCAAGGATGCGGCCCTGGGCTATGAGGGGCCGAACCCGCACGTCTGGTCCGATCCGGCGACGCATGAGTTCACCGAGAACGCGGCGGTCATCGAGTACAACTATCGCCGGGGGATCTATGTCACCGGACGCCATGGCCAGCCGCAGCACCTGTTGCTGGGGCGCGGGCTGACGGCCGAGGAAGCCCCGGCCGAGGCGGCCCTGCCATGGATCGCCCTGTGTGACGAGCTGGTCGGGGGAGAGCCCCGCTACCGCGCTGCCGGGGTGGTGACGACGGCCGACGGCCATGATGCGGTGGCCCAGTGGCTGGCCGATGCCATGGCCGGCCAGGTCGTGCAGCGCGAGGGCGGCATCGAGGTCGAGCCGGGCCATGCCAAGGCCCCGGTGATGACGATCACCGACGGCGATCTGGTGGTCGGCGAGAAGGTGGTCTTCAACGCCTTCAGCCCCGATGGATCCTCGGGCCGCTACAACACCATCATCCCCCGCTATGTGGAGCCGACGCAGGGCTGGCAGGACCATTCCGGCCCTGTGCGCCGCGATCTGGACGACATCGCCGAGGACGGCGGTCCGCGCGAGCTGACCCTGCCGCTGCCGATGGTCACCTGGGGCGCCCAGGCCGACCGCTGTGCCGAGATCCGGCGTCGGCGCGAGCGGCTGGAAAAGACGGCCACGATCGTGCTGCCCCCGCGCTTTGCCGCGCTGGAAGAGGGCGACTGGATCAACTGGCAGAGCGACCGCCGGCATGGCGGCGAGACCGTCACCTATCAGATCGAGGAGGTCGAGCTGGGGCCGAACTGGCGCCAGTATCTGGTCCTGCGCGAGATCTCGGCCGAGGTGTTTGACGACGGCGACGGGCTGGACGACGACGCGGATCCGCTGACCCCCACGCCCCAACCGGACGCCGTCTATCTGACAGGGGTGGAGGTCTTCGCCCAGTTGCTGGACGCGGCCGAGACGGGAGCGCGCCAGCCCGGCCTGATGTTCACCTGGTCGACGCCGGTCGATGCCGCCATCCGCTCGATCCGGGCTGAGGTGCGCCTGGGCGAGAGCGGCGCAATCTCGCCCACCACGACAGAGGACGTGAACAGCGGGGCGCTGATCGTGACCAATGGCGTTCTGTCGAACGCCTGGATGCAGGCGCGGCTGGTGCCGGCGACGGGCACCGCCCGCGCTGCCCTGTCCACGGCTTGGGCGACGGTGCGTCTCGGCCAGGGGGTGACAGAGAGACTGTTCGAACAAGGGGACCTTGCGACCCGCGACAATGTCGAGTGGGACACCCCCACGCTGGTGGGCGTCCCCCTGCCGCTGACGGACGGTCGGGTCGGGCTGGGCCTGCGCCCGGACGGCACCATCGACCTGCCCATCCCGGCCGACGTCATCGTCGACAGCAGTCTGGCGGTTCAGGCCGACCTTGATGCGCTGGGCGATGCGCTGCTGGACGACGTCGAACTGGCCGAGGCCCGGCTTCAGGCCCGGGTGACCGACGCGCGGGCGCGCTTGTATGCCGAGGCGGCGCGGGCCAAGGCCGCTGTGATCGCCGAGACCAATGTCCGTCAGACGGCCGTGGCCAATGAGATCGCCCGCATCGACGCCCTGCTGGTTCGTATGGGTGATGCGGAGGACGGGATCGAGGACGCCGAGGCGCTGATCCTGGCCCTCGACACAGTCACGACCGCGCTGGGCGATGCCATCGACGCCATCGACGACGAACTGGTCGACCTGGGCGCCGAGATCAGCGCGGTCGCAACGGCGCTGGATCTGCTGTCCGCCGAGGTCGGGGAGAACACCGCCGAGATCGCCGCTGTGCAACAGGTGGTGGCAACGGATCGCGCCGTCGGCATCTATCAGAGCCAGCGGGCTGCGGCCCGGATTGCGCGGGGCTTCGTCACGGCCCGATCCGAGACCCTGATCCGCCTGACCGAGACCGCCGCCCTGTACACCGCGCTGGACGCGGTCGAAGTCGGCCTGAGCGACGATCTATCGACCCTTGCGGGCGTAGTGGCGTCACAGACGACCCTCATCGCCGATCTGGACGCCGACAAGGTCGAGATCACCGACTTCAATACCTTCTCGGCCAGTGTGACCGGACGGCTCGATGACGCCGAAGACGCGATCGAGGGTGTCGGCGATGCCCTGGACGGCGTTGACGGTCGCCTGATCACCGCCGAGGGCACGATCAGCACCCACACTTCGCTGATTACCGGCCTCGATATCGACCTGACCGATCTGGGCACCGACGTCGGCCTGATCGCGCTGGACGTGACGGCGCTGGAAGATGCGCTCGAGGACGTCGAGAGTGCGACTTCCGCGATCGCGACCGAGGTCGAAGGCATCCAGGTCGCGGTGACCTCAGCCGAGGGTCGACTGGACGACGCGGAAGACGCGCTAGACGATCTGGACGACCGCCAGACGCTGAGCGAGGCCGGGCTGACCACGATCACGCAGGCAGCGGCCACGGCGGCGGCGGCGGGGATCTATCGTCAGCAGGTCGCAGCGGCGCGCACGGCCCGCAGCGCCGCCTCGGTCCAGTCCGAAACTATCGGCCGCGTGACGGCGACCTCGGCTCTGGCGGCCCTCATTACGGCGCTCGAGGCCGTGGTCGACGATGTTGAGGCTGACCTGACCATCACGGCCGGCGCGGTCGTCGATTTGCTGGCGCAGGTTCAGACGGCGTTCTTCGAGGTGGTCGCGGCGGCCGGCGGCGATCCGGCACGGCTGCTGGTGCGTGCCGATGCCGAAGGGTCGCTGATCGCTCTGGTCGCGACACACCTGATCCTCGGGACCGCTGACGGTGAGACGATCACCGAGGTCCTTAAGCTGATCGGTGACGACGCCTATTTCGCCGACCGCATCTATGCCGGCGACGGCGTCTATATCGACCCGACCGACCGGGTGCTCGTGTTCGACGACGGCACGACCAAGACCGTCTACGGCCACAGTTTCGGTGTGTCGGGTGCGCTGCGCCAATGGTCGGGGCCGTCCTCGATCGCGCTTGCCGACATGACGCCCGCGAACGGCGTCTGGTCGATGCTGCGCTCGGACGGCTCGCCCCGCTTGCGCGGCATGGGCCTGCTGCGACGCACGGGCGGTGACTGGGAATACACGGGCGCGCTGGACGCCCCGTCGCCTGCCTATGTCGACGCCGGGGACGATGCGGTCGTGGACTATGTCGACGCCGGGCTCTCCGATGCGGCCGACTATGCCGACGGCGTGGTGGGCGAGGTCGTCGACGACATTGAGACCGGGGCGATCGTGCCCGGCGCCGTGACGACGCTTCAGGACGCCTTGGAGGACGGTACTGTTCGCCCGCAGACGCTCGCTCAGGGCGCGACGGTGAAACTCAGTCCGGCCTTGGCCACCGCGGTTCAGCCGCAATCCTATACGATCAAGGCAGGCGACGGGGAGACCGTAGCGTTCGGGACGACCTACCCCTTCGCGCCCGTGGTCCTTCCTATCTCGCTCGACAATCTGCTGCTCGGCGATGCGACAGCAGGCGACTCATTCTTCACGGAGCCGGTGGACGTGACGCCGACCGGCTTCACCGGCCGCGCCCGCCGCAAGAACCCCGGAGCGGGCGGCACGTCAGTCCTTCGCACCGATGACGGCACCGGCAACGGCACGGCGACGCCGGGCGCAGACCACATCGTTGCCTTCCGCAACAAGGCGCTGTCGGGCGTGGCCGCCAATGGCCAGTACGACTTCGCCGTCACCGTGGTCACCAAGTCCCCGCCCTCGCTCAACCCGCGAACCATGGTTGTCGGCGTCTTTGGACGGAAGGTCTCGGGCGGGACGTGGACCCAGCTGGGCCAGAAATCCATCCAGTCCAGCAGCGAGACGACGGACTCCGAAAGTTCGACGCACACGATCGTCGGCAGCAGCGAATGGTCTGACTGGAACACCATCACCGGCAGCGGTAATGACGGCTACGAATACAAGGCCGAGGTGATCAGCGGCTACATCTCCGGGGTCATGTATCTCTCGGACTTCCAGTCCGTTCAATACACCGAAGTAACCGGCGCATCCGGTGCCGTCGACGTCACCGCGCTGCCGAGCGGCGGGAAGCTGACCTATCTCGTCATTCCCCAAGCCAGCGGCTCTGTCGAAGCCCCGGAATAAGGACACCCTCATGAGCACCTTCAATCCTTCTGCTGGCTTCACCGGCACCCCGGACCCGCTGCGCTGGGCCGACAGTCAGGCGCTGATCGCGGCGGCGCGACAGGCGGCGGGCGGCGCGTCTCTGGACGTCTGGCCCGAGGCCGATTTCGTCTTCGTCGACCCGCTGGTCGGTGATCCGAAGCTGGCCGAGGGGCCGTCTGACATTGCGACGATCTCGCGGGCGTCTAAGTCCTGGTCGATGGGCTGGGACGGTGTGAACGGCAATCCGGCCGGGGCGCTGATCGAACACCCAAGCGGCGCGGCGTCGTGGTCGCCCTATGGGCTGCGGGTCGCGCCTGCGGCCGAGAACCTGATCGCCAATCCGAGGGCCGAGGGCGCGGCGCTTCCTGCTGTGCCGACTGGCTGGAGCATCCAAGGGGGCGCGGGCGCCACGATCACCCCGACCGGGCGCGGTGTCGCGGACGGATGGCCTTATGTCGACGTTACGATAAACGGCACCATCACAAGCAACGGGCTCATCCCCCTTGTAGATACTGCGGTCACGGCCTTGGCAGGGAATATTTTCACTGCTCATGTCGGGCTCGCGCTTGTCTCTGGTACCGCTCCGACACCGAACCTTCGACTGGGTAAGGACGGGGGCAGCGAGGGAGCGAATCTCGAAATCACGCCCGACGGTCGACACCGGCGCTGGGCGATGACCCGAACCATGACCGGGACGCCCCTCTATGCTCGCCCGATCCTGTATTTCCCTCCGGGCACTTACACGAACGCCGTCTTCCGAATCTTCACCCCGGTTCTGACCAAGACTTCCTATGTCACCCCTCCGGTCCTGCCACCGGCCGGGACGCCGGGCGCGAGCGTGAAGGCGGCCGAGACGTTCCAGATTCCTACCTCCCTCGGCTGGTATCGCCACGATGAGGGGACGCTGATCGTGGACTTCTTCCGGGCCGCCCTGCCGGGCGCGGCTGGATTACTGAGCCTGCCGGAAGCCTCCTATTGGGGCAGGCAGATGCTCTACAACGCCAGTGTGAATCTGGTCATGCAGGCCGCCATTCAATCGGGCGGCGCGGCGTCGGGCGGTGTGATCCCGATCGCGGCGGGTCGGCATCAGGCCGGGCTTCGTTGGTCAGGCCGGACGCATCGT
Organism: uncultured Alphaproteobacteria bacterium; assembly: GCA_964022245.1. Classification (GTDB taxonomy): domain Bacteria; phylum Pseudomonadota; class Alphaproteobacteria; order Caulobacterales; family Caulobacteraceae; genus Brevundimonas. Next base: position 2,460 of record CAXICH010000013.1, on the reverse strand, counting down.
GGTGCTGTCGATGGGGCACTGACACCCGTGTTTACCACAACAGCGGACGTTGCTGCGGTGCCGACCTTCCTGTCTCTCGGCGCATTCGGAACGTCGACGCTCGAACCGTCTCGCACCCCGATTCGACGCGTTCGGTTTTTCCCCCGCGCCCTGACCGACGCCGAAATGATCGCTGCCACTCTGCCCTATTGGAGCGTCTGACCATGTCCCCCAGCTATTTCTACGCTTTCGCCGACGAGGCCGCCGCGCTGGCGGCCGGGGCGCTGGTGATCGACGAGACCGAGGCCGTGGTTCCCGCTGTCGAGGGAGCCATGATCGTGCGGACGGACGGCATCGCCATCGAGCCCGCCGTCTGGGACGCCGAGACCGAAACCGTGACAATCCCGGCCGTGCTTTCCGCGCCGCTGGTGATCCTCAGCCCGGTGATGCTGCCGGGCTGTTCAACCGCCCTGGTGGTCCCCTGTGACCATGCGGGCTTTGCGTGATGAGCGGCCCCGTGTTGCGTGAAACCGGTCGCGGCGTGCAGGACGGCTGGCCCTATGTCGAGGTCGAGATCATTGCTTCGGAAGCTTCCGAGCTGCGCTTTCCTGAAGCACCTGTGAGATCTCGGATTGCAGGCTTTCGAGCTGCTGTCGTGCGGTGCTTACGATCAGCATTTTCCCGTCCTCGGCGCGGAATTCCAACTCCAGGGCTCCGGCGTCATCGCAGTGGACCCGGTAGGCCTGCAAAGGCGTGGTGCGCGGCCGATCTTCGGGCTGAACAGAACCCCTCCTGCCCTGGCTTTCGTGGTGACGAACGATGAAGTCGAGCCCGGCTGTCAGCAGGGTGATGGCGCCCTCGAGCCGGGACAGCGGGAACAGCAATAGCCGCTGTTCGCCGTCGTCCGTGTGCAGCTCGATCCCGAGCGCGTCCTTATCTTCATAGTAGCGCCCTCGGCCTAGCCGCTCGACGATCCAACCCTTCCACTGTGCTTGCGCCATCCCATCCTCCCGCCTGACCGGCGAGGAGAGTGACCCCGCGAACCCCGTTCGCACAACCCCCGAAAGGACTGAGACCATGACCGACAAGAAAGACCCGATCGCGACCCTGGAACAGCAAGAGGTCGCCTTCGCCGAAACGTGCAAGGCCGAGGCCGAGCGCATCGTCGCGGCCCGCAAGTCGCTGGACGACAAGATGGCTGCCAACCCGCCGCGCACCGCCGTCGGCGCTCAAGCCTTCACCGAGGTAAAGACGGCACTGGCCGGTGGCAACGCCATCGACCGCATCCGTGCGCGTCGCGAGGCGGCCAAGGCGGCCTGAGCCTGCGCCGCCCCGTTCAAACCCCGACATCACAGGAGGGCCGCATGGCCGACACACCCACGCCGGGCGGGCCGATCGCCGAGGCGGTCCGACACTTTGCGCCCTATGCGCCGGTCTTTGGCGGGGCCGTCCTGTCGATGGCCTTTGGCGAGCGGCTGACCATTCGGGGCAAGCTGGTCTCGGCCGGCGCGGGGCTGGCGGCCGCGCTGTGGATCGCGCCCTTCCTGTGCGATCTGGCGGCCCTGTTCTGGCCGGGGGATGAGCTGCCCCGGTCGGTCGTGGCCGTCATCGGCTTTGCCTGCGGGGCGTTCGGCATGATCGTGCTGTCGGGGCTGGCCCAGGCAGCCAAGAAGTACAGCGCCGACCCGCTGAAGCTGGTTCGCGTCCAGGTCGGCGGCGTCATCATCACAGGCGGGGCGACCCCGCCGGGAGAGCAACAATGATCGTCACATCCCTTGTCGCCGCCCTGATCGGCGGCCTGATCGTCATGGGCGTGGTGTTGCTGATGTTCAGCAGCGCCTCGAGGCCATCGCTGTGGCAACGGGTCGGCCTGTGCGTCATGGCCGCCGGGCTGGCTTGGAGCGGCCCGGCGCGGTTTCTGGGCCATCAGCCGGGGCTGGCGGACCTGATGTTCCTGGGCGGGATCCTGATCAATCTGTGGGCCACGCATGGGGCATCGCTGTTGCGGGCGGCCGACCGGCTGGACGGGCGCGAAGACGGACGGATCGGGCCCGTGGTGATCCCGATGGCCGAGGCTAAAGCCCGAGCCAGAAAATCAGGCCATTAAGCACCAGCAGGCCGCTGAAGATCAGCAGGCCCCAGGCGTTGAGGCGGTCGCCGCGCGAGCGCCAGCCGTGGGTCTTCGCCCGGCCGAAGCCGCCCAGGGCGAAGTAGAGGCCGAGGCCCCCGGCCATGATTTCGATGAAGCCGATCGTCTGAGTGTCGAGCCCGAACATGGGGCGACGTTACCGACGAACGCGGTTCGTCGCCAATCCTGAAAACCGAAGGAGATTCCTATGACGACCAAGCTGTCGCCGCACTTCACCCTGGAAGAAATGACCGTGAGCGCCACGGGCGCGCGGCTAGGCCTGTCGAACGTGCCGAAGGGCGCGGCGCTGGCGATCGGGCTGTTCGGCTGGCTGGTCATGGACAAGCTGGACC
>CAXICH010000012.1:0-21562 GCA_964022245.1 uncultured Alphaproteobacteria bacterium | reverse complement strand
GGGTGGGGGGGAACCACCTGTCGATCACCGCCGCGGCCTCCCTCCCCCTCCCCCGGTCGCGGCGCGCGCGGACGACCCCTCCCCCTCCCGGGCTCGTCCAGACACAGGCCGTCGGGTGAAAGCCCGGCGGCCTTAGTCGTTTGTGTTGCCAATGTCCCACACATCACCCTGACCGACATCGGGCCAGCATCCGCCCGGGAACGGCAAGGCTGTACCCCCGTTGTGTCACGCGGAGGGGAAGCACGATCACATCCGGGTGGGGACATCCGGTCATTAGAGAGGACACATCGGGATGAGAATTTCCCTGCACACCGGCGCCGCCATGGCTGCGATCCTGGCGGCCGGTCTGGCCACACCGGCTCTGGCTCAATCTGCTCCGAGCGACTGGAGCGGCCCCTATATCGGCGTTTACGGCGGCTATCTGGAAACCCAGGACGACGCCAACGAGAGCCTGGTGTTCGACCGCGATTTCGACGGCGATTTCGACGACACCGTCGTCCTGAACGGCACCACCAACAGCGCCTTCAGCCCCGGTTCGTGCCCCGATGCGGCCAACGGCTCCACGCCCGGCGCCCGCTGTTCGAAGGATGAAGGCGGTATCGAGGGTGGCGCGCGCATCGGCTATGACATGCAGTTCGGAAACTGGGTCGTCGGTGGTGTCGCCGAGGTCTCGGCGGCGGATGCCCGTGACAGTGTAACCTCGTTCAGCACCACGCCCGCCGCCTACATCATGACGCGCGACCTTGAACACACCGCGGCCCTGCGTGCCCGCATCGGCTATGCGGCCGGTCCGGTCCTCGTCTACGGCACCGGCGGTGTCGCCTACGGCAAGGTGCAGAACAGCTTCTTCACCACCAACGGCGCCAACAGCTTCACCGAACAGACCAGCGAGGACGATGCCGACGGCTATCAGTTCGGCGCCGGCGTGGAGTGGAAGCTGGCCCCCAATCTGTCGCTGGTCGGCGAGTACCTCTACACCAGCCTCGAAGCGGGTGACTATGTGGTGCGCGCCGGACCGGGCATGGCCGGGCCGACCAACCCCTTCATCCTGCCGCCCAACACGGCCGGGACCGACATCGGCCGCAGCAATGGTGACTTCGATTACCACGGCTTCCGTCTGGGTATGAACGTCCGCTTCTAAAGCCGGACATCGGTTAAACCCCGGCAGGGCCGGGCTCGCACAGGCGGGCCCGGCCCTGCTGCGTCCGGGCTGTCCCGATCGCGCCGTTTCCGGGCTTTCCCTTTGCCGCGCACCGATCTAGTCATCAGGGTCATCCAGGCGGTGCTGAGCCGCGCCATCGAGACCCTATTCGCATGTCCCGCGACGCCCCGTCCTCCACGTCCCCGTCTCTCTCCATCCTCTGCAAGGGGTTTGAAAAGGCCGCCGGAGAGAAGGCCGACGCCCTTGTCCAGGGCTTTCTGGCCGAGGCACTGGAAGACTACGACGCCGATGAGACGCCGGAAATCGGCCTCGAGGATCTCGCGGCCCTGCTGGCCGAAGCCTGGACGACCGCCGCGGTTCGCCAGGCCGGCGAGCCCGCGCGCATCCAGGTGGGACCCCTGCACGGCGCGGATGGCCGTACCACAGCCTTTGACCGGATCCTGATCGTTCAGGACGACCGGCCCTTCCTCGTCGACAGCGTCATGGGCGAGCTGGCCGAGACGGGCGTGTCTGTGCGCGCCATGTTCCACCCGATCGCCGATGTGACGCGGGACTCCGCCGGCCAACGCAAGGCGGGGGCCGGAGAGGCGCGGGAGTCGGTCATCATTGTCGTGATGGACCCCCTCCCGCAGGAGCGTCGGGACAGTCTGGGCGAGGGCCTCTCCGCGACCCTGTCGGACGTCACAGCGGCAACCGCAGACCATGGCGCCATGCGCGATCTGATGGCGCAGTCCGTCGCCCATCTGGAGGCCCACCCCCCCGGGATAAATCCGGAAGTCGTCACCGAGACCGTGGCCTTCCTCAACTGGCTGAATGACGACCATTTCGTCTTTCTCGGCGCGCGCGACTACGACTATCCGCGCTCGAAGGACGGCGGTTACGAGGCCGAGGCCCCCCTCTCCCAGTCGGGCGAGGGCCTGGGCGTCCTGCGCGATCCGGAACGCACCGTTCTGCGGCGGGCCAATGAGCCGGCCGTCCTGACCCGGCAGATGAAGCGCCAGCTGGACCTGTCAGACCCGGTCACAGTGGCCAAGGCCAATGCCCGCTCGCGCGTCCACCGCCGGGCCTATATGGACTATATCGGTGTCAAGCGGTTCGGGGCCGATGGCCGGCCGTCAGGCGAGACCCGGTTTGTCGGCCTGTTCACAGCGGAAGCCTATGACCGGGTTGCCTCGCAGGTGCCGCTGGTCCGGCGCAAGGTCGAGAACGCGCTCCAGCGGGCCGGCAAGGTCGGCAGCGGCCACAGCCACAAACGCCTCAAGAATATCCTCGAGAATTACCCGCGCGACGAGCTGTTCCAGATCACCGAGGACGAACTGCTTCCGATCGCGCTCGGCATCCTGCATCTCTATGACCGTCCGCGCATCCGCCTGTTCACGCGGACCGATCCGTTCGACCGGTTTATCTCGATCCTGGCCTTCATCCCGCGCGAGCGGTTCCATGCCTCCCTGCGCGAGCGCATCGGCCGGATCCTCGCCCGGGCCTGGGGCGGCCGGCTGTCGGCCTGGTACCCGCAGCTGTCCGATGCCCCGCTGGTCCGCATCCACTACATCATCGGCGTCACACCGGGCGAGCATCCCACGCCCGATCCCGTGGCGCTTGAGGCCGAGGTAACCGAAGCCGGGCGCGGCTGGCCGGAGCGGTTTGAGGCCGCCCTGCGCGCGGCCGGTGTCGACGACGTCGCCGTCGGCCCGCTCAGCACCCGTTGGACCGAGGCATTCGGGACCGCCTACCGCGACCGGTACACGGCGGCCGAAGCGGTCATCGATCTCGAAAGGTTCGACCAGCTGAACGGGACAGGCGAACGCGACGGCGGCGAACCGATTGCCGTGCGCGCCTTCCGCACCAGCGACGACAGCGCCCTCCAGTTCCGCTTCAAACTGTATCACCGCGGCAGTCCTGTGCCGCTGTCCGACGTCCTGCCGGTTCTGGCCGACATGGGCCTGAAGACGCTTGAGGAATGGGGCCATGCCGTCCGGCCCCAGGGCGACCATCCGATCCACATTCATGAATTCCTTCTGGAGGACCCGCGCGGCGAACACCTCAGCTTCGATGCCATCAAGGCGCCGTTCGAATCCGCGGTTGCGGCTGTCTGGTCAGGCCTGACCGAAAGCGACGGGCTGAACCGCCTCGTCATCGAGCTCGGCATCAGCTGGCGCGAGGCCGCGCTGATCCGCACCCTGGCCCGCTATCGCCAGCAGACCGGCATGGACCCCAGCCAGGCGGTGCAGGAAGAGGCCCTCTACCTGTATCCCGACGTCGCGCGCGGGCTCCTTGAACTGTTCCGGCTGAAGTTTGACCCTGACGCGGCCGAGGGGGACGGCCGGTTCGACAAGGTCTCGGGCCTGAATGCCCGGCTGGATGACCAGCTGCAGGCGGTCAAGAGCCTTGACCATGACCGCGCCCTGCGGCGCCTGACCAATCTGGTCCGCGCCACCATGCGCACCAACTACTACATCCGCGACGACCAGGGACAGCCGCAGCCCCACATCTCGATCAAGATCGCCTCGCGCGAACTGGACGACCTGCCGCTGCCCAAACCCTACCGCGAGATCTTTGTCTGGGCTCCCCATATCGAGGGCGTACACCTGCGGTTCGGGCCCGTGGCCCGGGGCGGCCTGCGCTGGTCCGACCGCCGCGAGGATTTCCGCACCGAGGTGCTGGGGCTGGTCAAGGCGCAGCAGGTCAAGAACGCCGTCATCGTCCCGGTCGGGTCCAAGGGCTGCTTCTATCCGAAGAACCTGCCGCAGATCGTACGGGCCGGCGGCGATCGCGATGCCCAGCAGGCCGAGGCCATCCGCGCCTACAAGACCTTCCTGTCCGGCATGCTGGACATCACCGACACCATCGCCGCCGACGGCGCGGTGGTGACCCCCGAACGGGTCGTGCGCTGGGAAGGGGACGACCCCTATCTGGTTGTGGCCGCCGACAAGGGCACGGCGACCTTCTCGGACATCGCCAATGGTGTCTCGGCGGACTACGGCTTCTGGCTGGATGACGCCTTCGCCTCGGGCGGCTCTGTCGGCTATGACCACAAGGCCATGGGCATTACCGCGCGCGGCGCCTGGGAGGCGGTCAAGCGCCACTTCCGCGAGATGGGCCGCGACATCCAGACCGAGCCCTTCACGGCCGTCGGGGTGGGGGACATGTCGGGCGATGTGTTCGGTAACGGCATGCTGCTGTCGAAACAGATCCGCCTGCTGGCGGCGTTCGACCACCGCGACATCTTCCTCGATCCGGATCCCGATCCGGCCAGCAGCTGGGCCGAGCGCAGCCGGCTGTTCGACCTGCCCCGCTCGTCCTGGCAGGACTATGATGCGACGAAGATCTCGAAGGGCGGCGGGGTCTTTTCGCGCAGCGAGAAATCCATCCCGCTGACCCCCGAGGTCCGGGCCATGCTGGAGATCGAGGACGAGGCGCTTGATCCGCAAAGCCTGATCCGGGCCATCCTCAAGGCCCCGGCCGAACTCCTCTATCTGGGCGGCATCGGCACCTATGTGAAATCGGTGTACGAGACCGACACCCAGGTCGGCGACAAGACCAACGACCCGCTGCGGGTCAATGCCGAAGACCTGCGCGTCAAGGTGGTGGGCGAGGGCGCCAATCTGGGACTCACCCAGGCGGCCCGGATCGCCTTTGCCCTCAAGGGCCGGGACGAGGGCGGCGGGCGCATCAATACGGATGCGATCGACAATTCGGCCGGCGTCGACACCTCCGACCATGAGGTCAACATCAAGATCCTGCTGGGCTCGGCCATCGTCTCGGGCGCGCTCAAACCGGAGGACCGCAACCCCCTGCTGGCCGAGATGACCGAGGAAGTGGGCCTCAAGGTGCTGGCCCACAACTACGACCAGACCCTGGCCCTGACCCTGCAGGCCGACGAGGGCGTGCGCGCCCTCGATTCCCAGCAGGGATTCATGCAGCTGCTGGGCGCGCGCGGGCGTCTGGACCGGCAGGTCGAAGGGCTGCCGGACGACGTGCGCATCGCCGAGATGAAGGCCATTGGCCAGGCGCTGACCCGGCCCGAGATCGCGGTGCTGACGGCCTATTCCAAGATCGAACTGTTCGACGAGATCGTCGCCTCGACCGCCCCGGACGACCCCTTCTTCCGGGACACCCTGGCCCAGTATTTCCCCGAGCCACTGGCCCGGTTCGGCGAGGAAATGCAGGCGCACCGTCTGCGGCGCGAGATCATCGCCACGGTCCTCAGCAACCAGATCGTCAATATGGCGGGGGCCACCTTCCCCGAGCGGCTCAAGCGCAGTGCCGAAGTCGGGGCCGGTTCCCTGGTCGTGGCCTTTGCCGCCGCCCGCCGGATCTTCCGACTGGACGAGGCCTGGGATGCGGTCTCGGCCCTCGACCTCGCGGTGTCCTCGCCGGCCCAGATCGCCCTCTACCGCGAGATATCGGCCGTCCTGCGCCGCCAGACCTTCTGGCTGTCGCGTCGCGCGCCCCTGTCCGGTGTCACCGTCGACAGCCTGATCGAGACCTACCGTCCGGTTGCCGATGCCCTGCTGTCCGAAGGCGGCGAGGTCCTGTCCCGCTTCGAACAGGGCCGGCTGGACGAGCGCGTCCGGGGCTTCATCGCCCAGGGCATACCGGAGGCCATGGCCCGCGAGGTCGCCCTGCTGAGGCCCCAGGTCGCGGTGGCCGATGTCGGGGATCTGGCGCGCGAGGCTGACTGGCCGGCGCCGTGCATGGCCCGTCTGTATCACCAGGTGGGGGCCGCCTTCGACCTTGACCGGCTGCGGTTCGCCGCGGGCCAGGTCCCGTCCGCCGATCATTTCGACCGTCTGGCGGTGCGCCGTCTGATCCAGGATTTCATGGCCGAACAAATGGTTCTGACCCGCGCGGTGGCCCGGGCGTCCGACCCTGACGTCGGCAAGAGCGAGGAAACGGCCGAGGCGGCTGTCGATGCCTGGATCGGTCACCGGCTGGAGATCGTGGAGGCCATGCGGGCTTCGGTCGACGAGATCGAACAGTCCGGCCAGGGCTGGACCTTCGCCAAACTGACCATCGCCAACGCCACGATCCGCGAGGTGGCGGCCTCGGCGGGCTAGGGCCCGTTGCTGGTCCACGAGGGAGACGCCCATGCCGCGCAAATTCCTGGTTGTTGTCGATGACAGTCCCGAGTTCGAGACGGCGCTGCGCTACGCCGCGCGGCGGGCCCGCTCAACCGGCGGGCGGGTGGCGCTGTTGCGCGTCATCGGCCACGGATCGGATGCCCACTGGTCGGGCGTGCGGGACGAGATCGACCGGCAGCTGCGCGAGGAGGCCGAGGCGCTCCTGATGCGGCTGGGCGAGGAGGCGGCGGATCGGTCAGGTGCGCCGCCCCTGTTCCTGATCGAGGAGGGGGACCCGTTGGCCGCCCTGCGCAAGGTCGTCGACGAGGATCCGGACATCAAGATTCTGATCCTTGCCTCGGGCAGCGGGTCCCGTGGGCCCGGGCCCTTGATCAGCGCCATCCTGAAACAGGGCTCGCCCGGGGGGCGCAAGCTGCCGGTGACCATCGTGCCGGGCGAGCTGAGCGACAGCGAGATCGAGGACCTGGCCTAGGCGCCGACGCGCCTGCGCGATGCGCGACGGCGGGCCGCCCGGGTTCAGCCCTTGAATGCGTCGCGTGGCGGGCGCATGTCAGGACCATGTTCATTCAGACCGAAACCACCCCCAATCCCCGGGCCCTGAAATTCCTCCCCGGCCGGGACGTGTCCCCCGACCGGACGCTGGAATTCCGCACCATCGACGAGGCGACGGCGTCGCCTTTGGCCGAAGCCCTGTTCGAGCTGGAAAATGTCGCGGGCGTGATGCTGGGGGCCGACCACATCGCCGTGACGCGCGGCCCGGACGGGCCCGACTGGTCCGAGATGAAGGCGCCCATCCTGGCGGCCATCATGGATCATTTCGTTTCAGGCCGACCGGTGGTGACCGACGGTGCGGGGACCGAAGCGGGCGAGGGGGGCGACGACACCGAAATCGTGCAGGAGATCAAGGCCCTGCTGGACAGCCGTATCCGGCCCGCTGTGGCCCAGGACGGCGGGGATATCCTGTTCGATTCCTTCGACGAGGCGACCGGCCTCCTGACGCTGCGGATGCGGGGCGCCTGTGCGGGCTGTCCGTCGTCGACGGCGACGCTCAAGGCCGGGGTGGAGCAGATGATGCGCCACTACATCCCCGAAGTGACCCAGGTCGAACAGACCCTCTGATCCCGTCCAACTTTTTCGTCGCCCTGTCTGCCTCGCGTGGTAAACCGGGATCATGCGATTGTCTGCATCATCCGATGAGGTGAAGGCCCGTATGCAGGCCGAGCTGGCCGCCCTCGGCGAGGCTCTGGCACGTCTCCGCCACGCCGCGGGTCTCAGCCAGGCCGAGGCGGGAGAGCGGGTTGGCATGACGGGTCAGGGGTGGGGGCTCTACGAAGCGGGGAAGCGCGCCGGCCTGTTCCGGCCAGACATCCAGACCCGGCTGACCGCCGCCGTGGGGGCGACGCCCGAAGCCCTGTCGCTGGACCGCGAGCCGTCAGTTTCAGGGCCCGGCCCATCCCGCCTGGATGCCGGCGGGGTTCAGTCCGGCGGGGCGGTCTACGCCGCCCCGGGGATGGAGCCTCCCCCGAATGAAACATTCACATTTCTTGTCCAGACCGAGGAAGTCTGGCCCTGGGCGTCCAGCGGCGTGGTGCTGGTCTGTGACCCCGGCCGCTGGCCACGCCGGGGGCAGGGGTGTGTGATCGAGCTGGCCGACGGCGACTCCCGCCTCCGTCTCTTTGATGGTGCCGACCGTGACGTCCTGTTTTTGAAAGGCGGCTCCGGCGGGCTGGAACAGTCCGAACGCCTTGCCCGCAAGGATATCGTCCGCCTGTCCACCGTCCTCTCGCGCACCGAAACATGAAACACTGGTATTTCACAAATGCCCCTTGTATGAAACGTTTTCGTCAGTCCGAACCGCCTTCACGGGAGACGCAGGGTGATCCGTTCACCGAGACACCAGACAAGCCGCGAGGGAACGCCCGTAGACGCCTGGGTGGGGGCCCGCATCGCGGGGCGACGTCAGGGGCTGGGCCTGTCACAGACCGCCCTGGCCGAACGGGTCGGGGTCAGCTTTCAGCAAATCCAGAAATACGAGACCGGTATCAATCGCATCTCGGCGTCGCGCCTGTACCAGATCGCTCTGGCGTTGGGTGCCGAGCCGGGCAGTTTCTTTCCCGCGCGGGATCCTTCGTCGACACAGGGCGAGCGGCCGGCCGCCAGCTGGCCCCCAGCCGGCTCGCCCGCCGCGCGGTTGGCCGAGGTCGTTTCCCGAATTCCCCGGCGCAAGGCGCGACAGGCGCTGCTGGTTCTGGCGGAATGCCTTGCCGAACCGCCGGGTGCCCATCCCTGAACCTCGGGGGGCATGCATGACCCTGCTGGTACTGGATACGGCGCAGGGCCTGTGCACGGTGGCGCTCGGCCGTGAAGGCCGGGTGATCGCGTCCCGTTCCGAGCCCATGACCCGCGGTCATCAGGAGCGGCTTCCGGTTCTGGTTGAATCTGTTCTGGCCGAGGCCGACATTCCTGCGTCGGCGCTCAAGGTCGTCGCCGCCACGCGCGGTCCGGGCTCCTTCACCGGCCTCCGTGTCGGACTGGCCTTCGCCCAGGGGCTGGCCGCAGCCACGGGCGCCCGCCCCGTGGGCCTGTCGTCCCTGGATGCGCTGGCGGTACAGGCCCATCTGGCCCGGCCGGACCTCCTGTCCCCGATTGCGGCGGTCATGGATGCCCGTCGGGGACAGGTCTATCTGGCCCTCTGGGGCGCCGCAGACGGGGCCGACGACCCTGATCCTACCCTCGTCCGCCCCTTGATCCAGGCCGCGGCGGCCATGGCGATCGAAGACGCGACCGACCTGCTGAACGCCTCCGGTTCGACAACCCGGGTGATCGGCAGCGGCACCCCTCTGGTCTCCGGGACATCGCTGGACGCCGGAGGAGGGGAGGGGCCGGATCCGGGGGCATTGGTCCAGCTCGCGACACTCCGCGCGGACCAACCGGCCCCGACCGGCCTCGAGCCCCTCTATCTGCGCGCCCCTGATGCAACGCCGCCCACGCGCCTGCCGGGCCAGCCCCGACCGGACCGGGTGTGAAACCCGACCCTGCCCATCTGGCGGCTGTCCACGCCCGGGCCATCACCCCCGCCTGGTCCGAGGAAGCGTTCCGCGACCTGCTGGACCAGCCCGGCGTCTGGGCCGAAGCGGAGGCCGATGGCTTCATCCTGATGCGTCAGGCCGGTGACGAGGCCGAGGTCCTGACCCTGGCCGTCCTGCCCGGGGCGCGGCGGCAGGGACGGGGTCTCACCCTGATGCGGGCGGCCCTGACAGCCTGTCGCATCCGGGGGGTGAACGACGTCTTCCTTGAGGTCGCCGCCGACAATGATGCCGCCCGGTCGCTCTATCGCGCCGTCGGCATGGTCGAGAGCGGACGCCGCCGCGCCTACTATGCCCGCAGTGACGGGCCCCCGGTCGACGCTCTGATTCTCACTCTCAACTTGGGCCGGGCGCTTCCCTAGAGCCCGGCAAGGCCCTATTCTTTGCCCATGGACCGGATCGAGAAACTTTGCGCTGACCGCGGCATGCGGATGACCGAGCAGCGACGCGTGATCGCGCGGGTGCTGTCCGCCGCCGAGGACCACCCCGATGTCGAGGAGCTGTACCGCCGGGCCTCGGCAGTCGACCCGCATATCTCGATCGCCACCGTCTATCGCACCGTGCGCCTGTTCGAAGAGGCCGGCGTGGTCGAAAAGCACGACTTCGGCGACGGTCGCAGCCGCTATGAAGAGGCGGGCGACGACCACCACGACCATCTGATCGACACCAAGACGGGTGAAGTGATCGAATTCTACGACGCCGAGATCGAGCGCCTGAAGACCGAGATCGCCAAACGGCTGGGCTTTGACCTGATCGGGCACAAGCTGGAACTGTACGGCAAGCCCACCCCCGGCGCCGAACCCTCGGACCGCGAAGGGCTGATCTACAAGCGTCACAGCCAGCGCGACACCGAACAAGCCTGACGTCCCGGGCGCCCTGCCTTGCGGGCGCCACGCCCTGCCCTCATAAGCGACCCATGACCGATACCGAGACCCTGCCCAAGGTCGGAGCGGGCGCGACCAGACGCCTGTTCATCAAGACCTATGGCTGCCAGATGAATGTCTATGACTCCGAGCGCATGGCCGATGTCCTGCGCCCGCTGGGCTATGCGACGACCGAGACGGCCGAGGATGCGGACTTCGTCATCCTCAACACCTGTCACATCCGCGAGAGGGCGGCCGAGAAGGTCTATTCCGAGCTGGGCAAGCTGCGGCTCCTCAAGGAGGGCAAGGCCGGTGCCATGACCATCGCGGTCGCGGGGTGCGTCGCCCAGGCCGAGGGCGAGGAGATCATGCGCCGGCAGCCCGCCGTCGACCTTGTGGTCGGACCGCAGGCCTATCACCAGCTGCCGGAGCTGCTGACCCGGACGGCGCGGGCGCGCGGCGAGCGGATCGGGGCCGAATTCGCTCCGGTCGACAAGTTCGATGCCCTGCCGAAGGTGCGGGGCGTGCAGGGCGTGACCGCCTTCCTGACCGTTCAGGAGGGCTGCGACAAATTCTGCACCTTCTGCGTGGTGCCCTATACGCGCGGGGCGGAATGGTCGCGGCCTGTCGCCGACGTTCTGGCCGAGGCGCGCGCCCTCGCCGATCAGGGCGTGCGCGAAATCACCCTGCTGGGCCAGAACGTCAACGCCTATGACGGCGAAGGGCCGGACGGAAAGCCTTCGACCCTGGCGCGGCTGGCCCACGCCCTGGCGGAGATCCCGGGCCTCGACCGCATCCGCTATACGACCAGTCACCCCAATGACATGTCCGACGACCTGATCCACGCCCACGGCGAACTGGACGCCCTGATGCCCTATCTGCATCTGCCGGTGCAGTCGGGCTCGGACCGCATCCTGCGCCTCATGAACCGCAAGCACGGCCGGGCCAAATATCTGGATCTGGTCGCGCGCCTGCGCACCGTCCGGCCCGACCTGGCCCTGTCCGGCGACTTCATCGTCGGCTTCCCCGGCGAGACCGAGGCCGATTTCGAGGCGACGATGGAGCTGGTTCGCGAGGTCCGGTATGCCTCGGCCTTCTCCTTCATGTATTCGCCGCGCCCCGGAACACCGGCCGCCACCATGGGCGCCCAGGTTCCCGAAGCCGTGTCGCGTGAGCGCCTTCACCGCTTGCAGGCCCTGTTGCTGGAACAACAGGTCGCCTTCAATGCTGCTCAGGCCGGCCGGGTGCTGCCCGTCCTGTTTGAGAAGCCCGGGCGACATGACGGACAGGCCATCGGCCGCTCGCCCTATCTGCAGTCCGTTCACGTGGAGGACGCGCGCGATCTGATCGGCCGCATCGTCGATGTCGAGATCACGGCCGGTCAGCAGAACAGTCTCAAGGGGCGGTTGCCCCCCCGTTCGGAACAGGCGGCCTGAATGGCGCGCGGCAGCGAATTCATCACCCTCGAGGACGGCGTTCTGCGGCAGGTGGTCGGGCCCAACAGCCGCCATCTGGCCCGGATGGAGTCCGCCTATGACGTCGATCTCGACGCGCCCGGCGGCGGCATCCGCATCAACGGTTCGCCCAAAGACCGGGCGGATGCCCGTCGCATGATTGAAAGCCTGTCGGCCAAGGTCGAACAGGGTGTCGAGATCACCGATGATCTGGTCATTGCCATCCTGCGGCAGGATCGGCGTGGCGCGGCGGCCACCGGTGGCGTTCTGGCCTTTGGCCGCAAGGGCGCCATCACCCCCACCGGCCTGGCCCAGAGCCGCTATGTCGACATGATGACCCACTGCCCGCTCAGCTTCGGCGTGGGCCCGGCGGGCACCGGCAAGACCTTTCTGGCGGCGGCCTATGGCGCGTCGCTTCTGCGGGCCAAGAGCGTCAGTCGGCTGGTGGTCACCCGCCCCGCCGTCGATGCCGGGGAGAAGCTGGGCTTTCTGCCCGGCGACCTGAACGAAAAGGTCGATCCCTACCTGGCCCCCATCTGGGAAGCCCTGAACGAGGTGCTGGGCCCCGAACAGGTCCAGGCTCACCGCGACCGGCGCGAGATCGAGACCGCCCCCATCGCCTTCATGCGCGGCCGCACGCTCAAGAATGCCTTCGTCATCGTCGACGAGGCCCAGAACACCTCGCGCATGCAGATGAAGATGGTCCTGACCCGGCTGGGCGAGAACTCCCGCATGGTGGTGACCGGCGACCCGACCCAGATCGACCTGCTCAATCCGCGCGACTCCGGCCTGTCGCATGCGCTGCGCATCCTGAAGGGAGTGGAGGGCGTCGGCGTCGTCGAATTCGCGGCCGAGGACGTCATTCGCCACCCGCTGGTCGAGCGGATTGTGCGCGCCTATGACGCGGACGGCGCGCGCAACGGCGCATGATCGAGCTCCAGCTGGAGGATCCGGCCTGGCGGGAGGCCATGGCCGATGTCGAGGCCGTGGTGGCGCGGGCGGCCGCGGCGGTTCTGACGGATACGGCCGCGTCGGACGGCGAGCCGCTGGCAACCGTCCTGCTGGAAGACGATGACGCCGTGCGCGCTCTCAATGCCCGGTTCCGCGACCGCGATGCCCCCACCAATGTGCTCAGCTTTCCGGCCAATGCCGTGCCGGGCACCCCGGACGCCGATCCCTATCTTGGCGATATTATCCTCGCCTTTGGTGTCTGCAGGCGCGAGGCCGACGAGCAAGGCAAGCCGCTCGCCCACCACCTCTCGCATCTGGTCATCCATGGGCTGCTGCATCTCATGGGCCATGACCATCAGGACGACGCCGAGGCCGAGGTCATGGAAGCCCGCGAGCGCACGCTTCTTGCAGGTCTGGGGATCGAGGATCCCTATCGTGCCATTCTGGATCGCGACCCATGACCGACGCGGCCGTTAACCCAACCCTTCGCCTCACCGGCCGGATGCGCCTGCTGCGCGCCGCCCTCGCCCTTCTGGCAGGCGCAGGGGCCGCCTTCGCCCACCCGCCCTTCGGCATTCTGCCGGGCCTGCTGGGATATGGTCTGCTCCTGATTGTGGCCGACGGCTCGCCCAATCGCCGGGCGGCCTTCTGGATGGGCTGGCTGGCCGGCTTTGCCTATTTTCTCGTCGGCTGCTGGTGGGTCGCCGAGGCCTTTCTGGTCAATCCGGCGCAGGCCTGGATGGCGCCCTTCGCCGCGGCGCTCCTGCCGATGGGAATGGGCCTGTTCTGGGGGCTGGCCCTGGCACTCTATCGCCATCTTGACGTCAGGGGCGTGCGCCGCGTCCTGGCCTTTGCCGCCCTGTTCGCTCTTGTGGAATGGCTGCGCGGCCACGTGCTGACCGGCTTTCCCTGGAATCCGGCCGGTGCGAGCTGGCAGGCCGGCTCGGCGCCGTCGCAAGTCGCGGCCCTGGTCGGCGTCTATGGCCTCGGTTTTCTGACGGTGGCCGGATTTGCGTCCCTTGGCCCCCTGATGATGCCCGGCGACCGAAAGGCGCGGGCCGGAAAGGCGGCGCTGGGCGTGGTCCTGATTCTCGCCCTCTACGTCTGGGGTGGCTTCCGGCTGACCGGGGCCCAGGTCGAGATGACCCCGACGGTGATCCGCATCGTTCAGGCCGATGTCGACCAGCAGTCGAAATGGACGCCCGACGCCTATCGCTCGATCGTCGACCGCTATGTCAATCTGACCGGCCGGCCCGGCGCGCGCGTCCCCGATGTGATCGTCTGGCCCGAAGGCGCCCTCCCCAATACCGCCAATGCCGTCCTCGCCCCCGACGCCTGGGAAGCGGCCGCGCTGCGCAATGTTTTGCAGCCCGGCCAGATCCTGCTGATGGGGATGAGCCGCGCCGAGCCCGATGCCTCGACCGAGGTCGGGGCCCGCTTCTACAACAGCCTGCTGGCCGTCCGCCGGGGTTCGGACAGCGGCCTCGAGGTCACGGGCGTCTATGACAAATACCGGCTGGTCCCCTTCGGTGAATACCTGCCGGCCGGCGCCCTGATGAGCCGTATCGGCGTGCGCAGCCTGGTGCATGTGGCGGCCGACTTCACACCGGGTCCCCGCCCGGCGCCGCTGAAGCTGGAGGGTCTGCCCGATCTGCAACCGCTGATCTGCTATGAAAGCCTCTACCCCGGCTTCACACGGGGCGCCGGCGCGGATCGGCCGCTGTGGATCGCCAATGTCTCGAACGATGCCTGGTTCGGGCGGACCTCGGGTCCGGTCCAGCACCTGAACCTCGCGGCCTATCGCGCCATCGAGACCGGCCTGCCCGTCGTGCGCGCCACACCGACCGGTATTTCAGCCCTGATCGACCCCTGGGGCCGGGTCGACCCGGGGGCCCGTCTGGATCCGGGCGAGAGCGGCGTGATCGACACCCGCTTGCCGGCGGCCCTGTCCCCGACCCTGTTCGGACGGATCGGCGACCTGGGATTCTGGCTGCTGACCCTCGGGGCCTTGCTGATGGCGATCGGCGACCGGTTCGGCCCCCTTGTCCGCCGCTTCCGTCGCTGACAGACTGTCCGGTACCGGACACAGGCAAGGTGCGTGGGCGGACGGATATCGAAGCCGGATCTGGCCACGTATCTGTCCTGATTTTTAGGTGACACAGCCGTTTGACGGGCGCATGACGGCTTGGACCCGCTGCATCCGGGCGCGGAACAGGACAAGATACGATGGCGAGAGGCAAGGGCGTCGACGGCCCCCATCCGGTAGATCGGTATGTCGGGCGTCGCGTATGCGAAAAACGTATCAGCCTGGGCTATAACCAGAGCGATCTGGGGCGCGCCCTCGGTCTGACCTTCCAGCAAATCCAGAAATACGAAAAAGGCGTCAACCGTATCTCGGCGTCGAAGCTGTTCGACATCTCGCGGTTCTTCAAGGTGGACGTCGGCTACTTCTTTGACGGTCTGGCGGAGGGTACGGCCGGCGTGGCTGAGGAAGGCACGGGCTTCGAGCATGACTTCCCGGCCACCCGCCAGACGATCGAGATAGCCCGGCTCGCCCCCCGGTTGTCGACCAAGCGTCAGCGTCTGGCGCTGGATCTGATCCGCGAAATGCTGGACACGCCCGAAACCGAAACGGCGGACTAGCGACTCCCGGCCGATGGCCGGCGCTGGCCAAAGGTCGGCGCCGCCGCCTTCTCCTTGGCCCAGTAGGCGGGCCCGTCGTCCGGCTTGAACATGGTGCGCGGTACTCCGTCCGCATCGATCACGGCGAAGGTGTTGGTCGAGGCCTGGTAGATCAGCAGATCGCCATTGCCCCGCCGCACCGTTTCAGCATCGGCAGGCGGAGTGGTCGTGAAGGCTGTCACCGCCGCCAGATAGGCCTCGGGTGTGGACGTCCCGAAGTCAGCCCCGTTCTGCTCGAACAATCGCTGGACCTTGGCCTCGGATGTTTCGCGCCGGTTGGCGGTGAGGACCGGCTTGGCTTCGGCCGTGGCTTCCGCGCGCTTGGCGGCCTCCCCGCCAGAGCCGTCGTCCCCCGGTTTGGCATCTTCGGCCACCGCCGCACGGTCGCGCGTCTCGACCGCCGAGGCGCCATTGTCACAGGCCGAAAGACCCAGAGCGGCCACACCGGCCACGATCAGAAACAGACTTGTCTGGCGCATCTAACCCTCCCTCAAGGCACCCGCCGGGGAGAACAAAAGCACAAGATTAATGTTCTTGCAATGTTCCTGTTCGGTGAACCTGATTCGGGCGTCGCCACTGCTCGACGGAGCGGGGACCGGCGGCTAAGGAGGACGCATGGTCGACACTCCCCCCGCCTCCTCCCCGGTGCGCCGCGTCCTGCTGGTCGTGGGGGGCGGTATCGCCGCCTACAAGGCGCTGGAACTCGTGCGGTTGATGCGCAAGGCCGGCCTGGAGGTGCGCACCATCCTGACCCGGTCTGGGGCCGAGTTCGTCACCCCTCTGTCGCTCGCGGCCCTGACCGGCCATGCCGTGCGGCAGGATCTGTTCTCGTCGGAAGACGAGACCACCATGGGCCATATCGAACTGTCGCGCTGGGCCGATCTGATCGTGGTGGCGCCGGCCACGGCGGGCCTGATGGCCAAGGCCGCGACGGGCGCTGCCGATGATCTGGCCTCGACGACGCTGCTGGCGACCGATGCGCCGGTCCTGCTGGCTCCCGCCATGAATGTCCGCATGTGGCTGCACCCGGCGGTGCAGGCCAATCTGTCGACCCTGCGAGCCTTTGCCGAGCCCCGCTATACGGTGGTCGGCCCGGACGACGGCGAAATGGCCTGTGGCGAGTATGGCCCGGGGCGCATGGCCGAGCCTGCGGCCATTCTGGACGCAATTCGGGTCCACGCCGGAAAGGCCGGAGCGGGAGACCGGCCGCTCGCCGGTCGCCACGCCCTTGTCACCGCTGGCCCGACCTTCGAGCCGATCGATCCCGTGCGCGGCCTGACCAACCGGTCCAGCGGCAAGCAGGGCTATGCCATCGCCGACGCCCTGGCACGGGCGGGCGCGCGGGTGACCCTGGTGTCCGGGCCGGTGGCGCTGGAAGCCCCCGCCGGCGTCGACCGGGTGTCTGTCGAGACGGCGGAGCAGATGCAGGACGCCGTGGACCACGCCCTGCCTGCCGATCTCGCCGTCCTGACGGCCGCGGTATCGGACTGGCGGGTCGCGGGTGCCGCCGACACCAAGATCAAGAAGCAGGCGGGGGAGGGGCCGCCGGCCCTGTCTCTGGTCGAGACCCCCGACATCCTCAGGACGCTGTCGACGCGCGGCCACGGCCGTCCGTCGCTCGTGATCGGCTTTGCCGCCGAGACCGGCCAGCTGGAGGCGCGCGCCGCCGCCAAGCTGAAGGCCAAGGGCTGCGACTGGATTGTCGGCAATGATGTGTCTGAAGGCGTCTTCGGCCGTGACGAAACCCGGGTGATCCTGTTCCGCAAGGGCGTGGCGCCCGAGCCCTGGGCCGAGACCACCAAGACCGCCGTGGCCGACCGTCTGGTCCGCGCCGTGATTGCCCATTTTTCCAAGGAGGGGTCATGACCCGTATCGCCCTGGTGCAACTCTCCCACGCCGACGGTCTGCCCCTCCCGGCCTATGAGACCGACGGGGCTGCGGGCATGGATCTGCGCGCGGCCGTACCGGAAGACCAGCCCATGGTGCTCGAGCCTGGCGCCCGGGCCCTGGTCCCGACCGGACTCAAGATTGCCGTGCCCCTGGGCTTCGAGGCCCAGGTGCGCCCCCGCTCGGGTCTGGCGCTCAAGGCAGGCATCACCTGTCTGAACAGCCCGGGCACGATCGACAGCGACTATCGCGGTGAAGTGGGGGTGATCCTGGCCAATCTGGGGCGCGAGGCCTTCGTCATCCGCCGGGGCGAGCGCATCGCCCAGATGGTTATCGCCTCTCATGCGCGGGTGGAATGGTCGATCGTCGACAGCCTTGATGAGACGGAACGCGGCAGCGGCGGGTTCGGCTCGACCGGCCGCTAGACAGGCCCTCCGGGAGCCAATTCCGCAGAACGGTGTTAACCTTGACGATATCGGACCTCGTCGCCGAGGTCGTAACGGATGCGGAGAACCGACATGGAAGGCCTGCTGGATCAGATCGGACAACTGCTGATGGGCATTTTTGCCCTCGCGGAAGGTGGCTTTGACGGGGTCAATCAGGTTCTGGGCCTGATCATCGCGGTGATCGCCGCCGTGCTGATGGCCAGCTGGGGACGGCTGTTTCCGACCGCTCTGGCCGCCGCCCTCGTCCACGTCATCATCACCGTCGTCCGGCCGGTCCTGGACGGGGGCGCCTTCGCCCTGCCGGACCTGCTCAGCGGCGGCTTCTGGCTGGCCCTGTTCGCCCTGTTCCTCGGCTATTCGATCGTCATCGCCGTCTTCTTCTTTCTGAAAAGCCTGGTGTTCGGGCGCCGGCACGCCCACGCGCACTGAGGCCGGTCAGATCGGCGGCGTCGGGGCAGTGACCGCCCGTCGCCGGACCTGCTCGCGCCACGCCGTGTAGAGGCCGCTGGCGATAATCAGGGCGGCGCCCGCCAGCGATGAGACAGAGGGCGCGACCGACAGGGCCAGCCAGCCGAACAGCACGGCTCCTGCGATCTGCAGATAGTCGAAGGGGGTCACGGCCGACACCGGCGCCAGCCGCAGCGACTCGGTCATGGCCAGTTGCGCCACACCGCCCGCCATGCCCGCCCCCGCCAGAAAGGCAAAGGCCAGGGGCGGATGCAGGCTGCCGAAGACCGGCAGGAGCAGGGCCCCCACGACCGCGCAGGCGATGAAGAACCAGAAAACGATCGCGGCCACGTGCTCGGTCTTGCTCAGATGCCGCAGGGTCACGGTGACCCCGGCCGAGAACCCTGCGCCGATCAGGGCAAAAGCCACGCCCGTTGCCGACAGGGGATCGCCCCCCGGCCGCATGACGATCATCACTCCGACAAAACCGACCACCACCGCCAGCCAGCGATGCCGCCCGACCGCCTCCTTCAGGAACAGAAACGACAACAGGGTCGCGAACATCGGCGCGGTAAAGCCCAGCGTCGTGGCATCGGCCAGCGGCAACAGGGTCAGGGCCTGGAACAGGCACAGAATTCCGGTCACGCCCAGGGCGCACCGCCACAGATGCATCAGGGGTCGCCGCGTCGCGATCGCCTTCAGCCCCGGCCCCGTCATCACCCAGGCCAGCACCACCGGCAGGCCGAAAATGGCGCGGTAGAACATCATCTCGGGGGCGCTCACGCCACTTTCGGCGGCCAGCTTCATCAGGCCGGACATCAGCGAGAAACTGCCGGCCGCAAGGATCCTCAGCAGGATACCGCCCGTGATGCCCTCCAGCCGGATCACGGCGACTCCCCTCAGGCCTGGCGGAAGCCCAGCACGTCCTGCATGTCGTAAAGGCCCGGGCGACGATTGCGGACCCAGGCGGCCGCGGCGACCGCACCCTTGGCGAACAGCGACCGGTCGATGGCCGAATGGCTGAGCGTCAGCACCTCATCATCCGAGGCGAAGGTCACTGAGTGCTCCCCGATGATCCCCCCGGCGCGGAGGGCGGCAAAGCCGATCTCGCCCTCGGCGCGCGGCTCGCCCACGCCGTTGCGCGGTTCGGCGCGAACATCGTTCAGATCGACATTGCGCCCGCTGGCCGCGGCCTCGCCCAGCATCAGGGCCGTGCCAGAGGGCGCGTCCACCTTCCTGCGGTGGTGGGATTCCAGCACTTCAATGTCCCAGTCGCGGGCATCCAGTCGCTGGGCAGCATGCTCCACCAGGCCGATCAATATATTGACGCCCAGAGAGAAATTGCCGCTCCGGACAATGGCGACCCGTTCGGCCGCTGCCTCGATCCGGGCTTCTTCCTCCGGCGACAGACCCGTCGAGCCGATCACCAGCGCCGGACCGCCGGCCTCGGCGCAGCGCTCGGCCAGTTCGACCGAGGCCTCGGGCGTCGAGAAGTCGATGATCACGTCGCACAGCGACAGGTCGGGCAATTCGCCGCGATCGAAGCGGGCCGCGACCACCACATCCTTGCGGGCGTCCAGAACCTGTGACACCGCCCGCCCCATTCGCCCGCGCGCGCCGGAAATCCCGGCGTGGAACAGGGCGTTCACGCGGCGGACTCCCGCGAGGAGGCGCCCGGCCCGTCGCCATCGCCACCCAGAATATCGGCCCAGAACCGCTTGGCCTTGCCGGTGAAGCTTGAGTTGCGCGGATTCTGGTCCTCTCCGAACGACTGGGCCAGTTCCTGCATCAGTTCCTTCTGGCGGGCCGTCAGGTCCGAGGGCGTCTCGACGAACAGCTCGACCACCAGATCGCCGCGCTGCTTGCCGTTCAGGTGGGGCATACCCTTGCCCTTGATGCGGATGGTCTTGCCGGTCTGGGCCCCGGCGGGTACCTGGACCGGGGCCTTGCAGCGCCCGTCACAGGCCTCGGACACCAGACAGGGGGCATCGATCCCGCCGCCCAGGGCCGCCACCGTCATCGGCACCGGCACGGTCACCAGAAGGTCCAGATTGTCCCGCTCGAACAGTTCGTGCGTCTTGACCGACAGGAACACATACAGATCGCCGCGCGGTCCGCCCCGCAGCCCGGCATCGCCCTCCCCCGTCAGGCGGATGCGCGAGCCGTCATCGACGCCGGCCGGCACCTTCAACGACAGGGTGCGCGAGCGCCGCACCTGGCCCTGACCGCGACAGGTGGCACAGGCTTCGGCCACCCGCTTGCCGGCCCCGCCGCAGTGCGGACAGGTGCGTTCGACCTGGAAGAAGCCATTGGCCTGACGTACACGGCCCGCGCCCTGACAGGTGGCACAGGTGACCGGCTGGGTGCCCGGCTTGGCCCCGGTGCCCTCGCAGGGCTCACAGGCCGTCGTCGTGGGAAAGGAGATTTCGACGTCGGTGCCGCGATAGGCGTCTTCCAGCGTGATCTCGAGATCATAGCGCAAGTCGGACCCGCGGCGCGGCCCGCCGCTTCGGGCGCCGCGGCCGCCAAACACATCGCCAAAGGCATCGCCGAACACCTGCTCGAAGATGTCATTGACATCGGCAAAGCCGGCCCCGCCGCGTCCGAACGGTCCCTGACCGCCGCCGCCCACGCCCTCATGACCGAACCGGTCATAGGCAGCGCGTTTCTGCGCATCTGACAGAACGGCATAGGCTTCGGACACTTCCTTGAAGCGGGCCGAGGCCTCTTCGCAGCCGTCGTTGCGGTCCGGGTGGTGCTGCATGGCCAGCTTGCGATAGGCGACCTTCAGCCCGGCGGCATCGACCGTACGTTCTACCCCCAGAATCTCGTAATAATCGCGCTGCGCCATCAGGCCGTGGTCCTCATTATCCCGTTCCGATCCGGTGGCCTCTCTTGGGCGGAGGCCGACCGGAAACCGATACCCCGACAGACATGGGTGTCGGGTCGTATGATGCAAGTTTCATGAAACGGCCCCGCCTGTCGCCTGACAAGCGGGGCCGGATGCATTTTGCCTTCCCGGATGACGGGGGAAGGCGCGATCGTCAGTCGGCCTTCTTGTCCGCTTCGTCGCCCGAGACTTCCTCGAACTCCGCATCGACCACACCGTCGTCGGCCGGCGCTGCCGCGTCCTCGCCCTCTCCGGTGCCGCCCTGCTGGGCCGCATACATGGCCTCCCCGAGCTTCATCGAGGCCTGGGCCAGGGCGGTCGTCTTGGCGCGCAGATCCTCAAGGTCCGACCCCTCGCGGGCGGCCTTCAGCTCGTCGAGGGCCGTCTGGATGGTGCTCTTGTCCGCCTCGCCGATCTTGTCACCATGTTCGGCCATGGCCTTCTCGGTCGAGTGGATCAGGCTGTCGGCCGAATTCTGGGCCTCGACCGTCTCCTTGCGGGTCTTGTCGGCTGCGGCATTGGCCTCGGCCTCCTTGACCATCTTGTCGATGTCCTCGTCCGACAGGCCGCCGTTGGCCTGGATGCGGATCGACTGTTCCTTGTTGGTCGC